>JAESTI010000156.1 GCA_016763665.1 Bacteroidia bacterium
GCTTCTGAAATACAAGGTGGAGGAGGAGGGCAGGCATTTTTTGCCTCTGCTGGAGGCAAAGATCCCGGAGGATTACAAAGTGCTATGGATAAAGCTAGAAAAATAGCAGAAGGATAATATGAGCAAAGAAAGTAAATTCGAAGTAGTAATTGGTCTTGAAGTTCATGCGCAATTACTAACCAACAGTAAGATTTATTCTTCTGATTCCAGCGAGTATGGTGCTGGGCCAAATACCAATATAAGTGTGATTTCATTGGGACATCCTGGCACTTTACCTAAACTGAATAAAACTGCGGTTGAATATGCAGTAAAAATGGGTCTGGCATGTAATTGCCAAATAAGAGAATACAATCAATTCGCACGGAAAAATTATTTCTATGCTGATCTTCCAAAAGGTTATCAAATATCTCAAGATAAAACACCAATTTGCCATGATGGGTACCTGGATGTTAAGCTTGAGAATGGGGAACATAAGAGGATTGGAATTACAAGAATCCATTTAGAAGAAGATTCCGGAAAAAGTATCCATGATCAGGACATCAATGATTCTTTAATTGATCTTAATAGGGCTGGAGTCCCATTAATTGAAATTGTTTCTGAGCCTGATATCAGAGCGCCTGAGGAAGCCTATGCCTATTTATCAGAAATAAGGAGGTTAGTTAGATATCTGGAAATTTGTGATGGAAATATGGAAGAGGGTAGTTTAAGATGCGATGCCAATGTTTCTATAAGGCCTGTAGGGCAGAAGGAATTCGGAACCAAAGTAGAGGTTAAAAACATGAACTCTATCACTAATGTGAAAAGAGCACTGCAATATGAAATTGAAAGGCAAACAGCCTGTATGTTAAAAGGTGAAGTAATAAACCAGGAAACCAGAAGTTTTGATGCCAGTGAAGGAACAACATTTGTTATGCGGGCGAAAGAGATGGCAAATGATTACCGTTATTTTCCGGAACCTGACTTGCCCCCTCTTAAAGTAACCAAGGATTATCAGGATGAGATCAAGCAAAACTTACCACCTTTACCTAAAGAACTTTTTGAGAAATATACAACTCAATTTGGGTTATCAGAATATGATGCTGATGTAATTATTGAAAATAAACACTTAGCTTTATATTTCGAGGATGTGATCAAACATACTCAAGAATATAAATTAGCGGCTAATTGGGTAATGGGAGCTGTGAAATCCTATTTAAACGAGAATGCTATTACAATTAAGGAGTTTCCTGTTAAACCTGAACAAATTGCTGATCTAATTCTCTTGATTAAAGGCGACAAAGTTAGTAATACCGCAGCTACCCAGAAGATATTCCCTGAAATGATAAAAGCAAACTCAAACGGATCACATAGTACTCCATTAGAAATTGCTGAACAACTGAATTTAATACAGGAAGGTGATGAAGACTCTATTCAAGCACTTATTGACCAGGCAATTTTAAAATATCCTGAAAAAGTAGATGAATACAAAAGTGGGAAAAAAGGGTTGATAGGACTTTTTATGGGGGAAGTTATGAAGCTTTCCGGGGGCAAAGCAGACCCTAAAAAAGCAAACGAACTATTAAGGCAGAAATTAGATAATTAAACATAAAACAATATTGGATATTAGATTTTGGATGTTTGATAAGAAATAATCCATATATCTAACATCCAGTATCAAATATCAAACTCATGTATAAATATTTAATTCTATTGATTGGGATATTTCTTGTAGCATGTGGAAGCGAAGAGAAGAAAGGATTTACAATAGAAGGTACTATTACTAATGCTGATGGGCAAACACTTTATTTTGAAAAATTAACTCCTTCAACAGGGATTGTTCAAGATTCTGTAAAATTAACCGAGGGAAATAACAGTTTTAGTTTTGGGGGGCACACCTCTGAGAAAATGTTTTACAGATTGAAACTAACTCAAACAAACTTCATTACTTTAATTGTTGATTCACTTGAAAAAATAAGCCTTTCAGCAGATGCTATTAGTCTCATAAACACTGTACAGATAGTTGGATCTGAAGATTCTAAAGCACTACTTGATGTGAACCGGACTATAGTAAGTAGTAAGAATGAAATGGATTCATTGAACAGAGTTTTTCAAGAATCTTATGGGGCTGATAATTTTCAGCAAATTAAAGCTACACTTGAAGAACAGTTTCTAAATGTTAAGAACGAATTAGACAATAAGCTAATTGAGTTTACCAAAACCCATAATAGATCTCTCGTGTCATTATTTGCTGTAAATCAAATAGATAGAAATATTTATATAGATGATTACATTAGGGTAGGTGATAACCTTCTCGATGCATTACCTAATTCACAATATATCAAAGACTTTAATAAGAGAATTGAACCATTAAGAAAAAGTGCGCATTTGGCTATAGGAAAAGTAGCCCCGGAATTAACCCTTGCTAACCCTGAAGGGGAGCCTTTGTCATTATCTTCATTTAGAGGAAAAATTGTACTAATAGATTTTTGGGCATCATGGTGCGGGCCATGTAGAAAGGAAAACCCCAACGTAGTGAGGCTGTATAATAAATTTCATGATAAAGGATTTGAAATTTTTGGCGTTTCACTTGATAAAAATAAAAATTCATGGTTGGCTGCAATTAAACAAGACAAAATAACCTGGCCACAAGTGAGCGATCTTGGGGCATGGAAATCGGAAGCCGTCCGTATTTATGGCATTACGAGTATCCCTTATACCATATTAATAGACAAAGATGGAAAGATCCTAAACAAAGGATTAAGGGGGAGAAACTTAGAAAGTAGGGTCGAAGAGCTATTAGGTCAAGCATCATAAATTAGTAATGCATATTTTATTATATAAAAAAAATCTCCTCTTGAGAGTAACCCCCTTTCTACAAGGGGGGCTAAGGGGGATGTTATAGGGGTGTGTTCTCTAATTAATCAGAATGAAAATATTAGTTGTAGACGATGAACCCGATATCCTTGAATTGATTGAATATAATCTTGTTAAAGAAGGATATGAAGTTTATAAAGCTGGAAACGGTGAAGAATGTATTAAAGTTGCTGAAGAGGTAATTCCAGATCTCATCATTCTTGATATAATGATGCCTAAGCTCGGAGGTATCGAAACATGTTCTTATCTGCGCACATTACCAGCCCTAAAGGATACTATAATTATATTTCTTACTGCAAGAAACGATGAATATTCAGAAGTAACAGCCTTTACTATTGGAGCAGAAGATTTTATCTCCAAACCTATTAAGCCAAAAGCACTTATAAGTCGAATCAATAATTTATTGAAAAGAAGAAAGGTTGAACCGGATGAGGATGATAAGAAACTTGTTTATGGTAAGTTGGTTATTGATCCGGAATCATATACGGTTACTAACTTGGGACAGGAATTAACATTTACGAAAAAAGAGTTTGAGCTATTGCAATTACTAGCTACTAAACCGGGAAAAGTATTTACACGTGATATTATTTTAGATAGAGTTTGGGGAGATGATGTTGTGGTTAATGGGCGAACTGTTGATGTCCATATAAGAAAGATTAGAGAAAAGCTGAATACCGACCATATTGCCACAATTAAAGGTGTAGGGTACAAATTTGTCGTTGATTAACTTTCTACTAATTAGTGCCTGTCTATAAATATGCGGATAACGAAAAAAAGAGAAAAGAAAAATTCCATAACTCTCCTTTTGAGAGTAATCCCCTTTCTATAAGGGGGACTAAGGGGGATGTTAGTAAAAAATACATTTTTCTTTCCTTTTTTTGGACTTTATATTCAGACTCCAATTACTCGAAAAAACATGATTGTTTAGCGGAACGATGTTTAACAAAGTTACTTGTGCAGTAAGTCTACTTCCTGCCTGTATATTGTTTTTTATACTGAATTATTTCAATACTTCCTTAATTGTAAATATTTCAATTTGTATTGGATTTTATTTACTGTTTCTGTTTTTGATTGTCTGGCTGCTTCAGTTTTGGATGAA
>JAESTI010000157.1 GCA_016763665.1 Bacteroidia bacterium
AATAGGTTATAAATGCAATCAAATAAATCAAATCTAAACTAAAAAGGAGGAATTATGTCAGGAGGAAAACAAACCCCGCGCCAGAAGATGATCGGTATGATGTACCTGGTACTAACAGCATTATTAGCGTTGAATATTTCGAAATCGATATTGGATGCGTTTATAATGATTGATGATAGCCTGGTTGAAACCAATCAGAACTTCAAAAAGAAAAACGACAAAACCTATGCTGATTTTGCTGAGGCTTATGCCAACGATCCTGAAAAGGTGGGAAAGTACATGGATAAAGTTCATGAATTGAACAACATTTCTGTGGAAGTCAGTGGCTTTATCAAGCAAATAAAATCAGAAATTATGGTGGCAAGCGGGGGATATGATGAAGATATCCTTGAAGAAACGGGAGATTCTATTCCTCGTCATAAGGATGATACCAATGGTCCAAGCGAAGTTCTGATCTTAAAGAAACGTGGTGATGAATTACAGGAAATGATCCTTAAAACAAGAGAAACTTTACTAAGTTTTATTGATGACAAGGACAGGGAAAAGATAACAATCTCATTGGATGCTCAGGATCCTAAACCGGGAGAAGGAGTTGATGGAAGTCCAAGCTGGGCATCACATAAGTTTGAAGATCTACCATTGACTCCTGTGATGGTTATGCTTACACAAGTTGAATTAGACATGAAGAATGCCGAAGCTGATATCCTAAACTATTTGTATCGGAACATTGATAAAGCTTCCCATAAGGTAGATATGCTTGCCCCAAAAGTTATACCTAGGTCAAGTTTTATCATGCTTGGTCAGAAGTTTGTAGCTGATGTATTTCTTGCAGCTTACAGTTCGACACAAACCCCTGAAATTATAGCAGGTCATTTGGATAATTCCGGTAACCTCTTTGGTGATTCCACTGTTTTATCTGTAGAAGCAGGGATGGGGAAATTCGAAACTACACCTACTAAAGAAGGTACATATATCTGGGGGGGAGTGATCAATGTAAAAGATCCGGTTACTCATGAAAATATCCCCTATGAATTCCAATCTGAATATATTGTGGCTAAGCCTTTTGCTTCGGTTTCTCCCACAAAGATGAATGTGTTATATGTGGGTATAGAAAACCCGTTGGCTATTACAGCTCCTGGATTTCCAAAAGACAAGGTAACTGCCTATATGTCTCCTCCAAATGGAACATTTAATGGAAGGAGTGGAGAGTTTAATGCAAATCCTAACTCAACCGGAAATACAGAAATTATTGTCACAGCAGAATTGGATGATGGAACGAAGCAGGTAATGGGTAGATACCCATTTCGCATCAAAATCGTTCCTGATCCTGTAGCAATGATCGCAAAAAAGGGTGGGGGAACAATATCCAGGGGAGTGCTTGGCGTACAAAAAGGGGTGTTTGCTGTTTTGGAAAACTTTAATTTTAAATTAAAATTTAAAATTACACGGTATACAATGTATTACCTACCCAAGCGCGGTACTATTAAAGTTGAGGCAGCTGAAGGACCCTCATTTACGAGTCCAATGCTAGCTATTCTGCGCAATCTTAAGAGAGGTGATAAAGTTCTATTCATGGAAGTTTGGGCGAGGGGACCTGATAAAAGGCCAAGAGAATTAAATCCTATATCTTTTGTTATTCAATAAAGTTTGGTTAAAACCCAGTTAATAACCCTTTAGTTCCTTTTCGAATTTATTCCAAAGCTTCTCGATGGTCTCAAATGATTTGGAAATATAAGGCAAGAGTTTCTTTTCTTGAGCCGCAAGTTCAATGGCAACTAAAAGCGTTTTGTATTTTTCGGAATTGAAATAGGGGCTGTAATTCAAGAGAAAATGACTTCTTGAAACAATTGTTTTCCATGATTTTTTTTCAATAGCTTTAGATAAAAGAGATAGTTCGCCAGGGATATCTCGTAATAAGATTTCTATTGTTTTTTTTCTGTCGGATACTTTTTTCAACTCTTCAATCTTGTCAAAGTTTATTAGTGCCTGTTTCTTAGTTTTTTTCGTCTGAAATTTGCCGTTTTTTTTGATAAATTTCTTACGGTAAACGGTAGCTCCGCTATTTATATGAGTAGCGATACTTGATAATAACTCATTAATATTGAAAGGCTTTATGAAGTACCCATCCATTCCAGCTTTCTTACATACCTCTTGTTCCTTTTCCAGTGCATTAGCAGTTATTGCAATTATCAGAGATTCACTTTTTAATTCATTTCTAATTATTTTAGTTGCTGCGACACCACCCATTACAGGCATTTGAAGATCCATTAAGATCACATCAATAGGTTCTTGTTTTAGAATGTCAATGGCTTCTTGTCCATTATTCGCAGTGTTAATAATGAATTTTTCGTTCCATTCCAACAAAGATTCCTTCATTGCAATCCTATTGATCTGATTATCGTCAACGATAAGAAATCGAACTTTGTCAGACTCTTTTCTTAAAATTTCAGGACTCTTTTCTATTATCAGATCTGCCGGGTTGCCCTTTTTAAAGGACAATGAAAAATAAAAAGTTGAACCCTTACCTGGTTTACTAATCACTTGCAGGTTGCCACCCATCAAGGATACTAGTTTCTTTGATATAGACAGTCCTAATCCTGTACCTCCATATTCTCTGGTTAGGTTGCTATTTGCTTGGGTAAACGTTTCAAAAATTAATTCCAGTTTATCTTTTAGAATACCTATTCCGGTGTCCTTAACCTCGAAATCAATTTTATAATTATCATTTGAACTCTCAGTATTATGAATATTTACACTTATCTTCCCTTTATGGGTGAATTTTATAGCATTATATACTAAGTTAACCAGAACTTGATTTAGTCTTGTAGGATCTCCCTGAACTATTCTTGGTACATTTTTTAAGTCAGAAAATGTCAAACTGAGATCTTTTTCCCTTGCCTTCTGAGTAAAAATGCTCTTAATATTATTTAATACCTGACGTAAATCAAATGAAACTTCTTGAATCTCAAATTTTCCCGATTCGATCTTAGAAATGTCCAGTACATCATTAATTATAGCTAATAAGTTGTCTGATGAGATCTTGATATTACTTAGATACTCTTCTTGTTTGTTTTTTAGGTTTTTCTCTTTAAGCAATAGATTCGTAAACCCTATTATTGCGTTCATCGGAGTCCTGATCTCATGACTCATATTAGCAAGAAATTCACTTTTGGCCTTGTCAGATTGTTCGGCTTTGATCCTTGCTGCATTCATTTCCTCTTCCACCTTTTTGCGTTCAAAAAAAGTAGGAATTTCATGCTTCTGTTTTTGATAGGAAGAGCTTTTAACTTTATATCTTTTTAAATGGTCTTCTATTTTATGAGGAGGTGCCATTATGAAAGTGCAGCTATCGTCTCCTCTGGCTTTACAACTTATCTCCACTGCGGTGAGTGAGATGCCAAAACTTTCTTCACACCACCCGGAAGAATATCCAGCATTCATAATACAGATCGGAGTATCAGATTTTTGACCCGACTTCAACCATGAGTCTGCCTCGAAAGAATAAGG
>JAESTI010000158.1 GCA_016763665.1 Bacteroidia bacterium
AGAGTAGCTCAGTGGTAGTATCGAATACTGCATCGTTGTTAAAGTCGGCCCAAACCCTCACATGATGAGTTGAAGGATTATCAACAGTAATAGACATATTGTAAATTTTTCCTTCAGTTAAATTCGTTCCCTGTGAACAGGTATAATCCTGGTAATTTTCTGAAGCATCTCCGGTTGTGTTATTTATGCTTCCAAATGTAAAATTGGTTATCCCAAATCCTAAAGTACCATTATTGGTTCCTGATGTACATGAAGCTGCTATAGGTCCACCGCCAATACTAACCGTAACATAATTTGATTTTATAAGAGTATCACTGCCCCATTGATTGGTTGCAATTAATGAAATTGTATACGTTGTATCTGTACTATAAGTGTGTGTTGGGCTTTGAATTGTATCCGTATTGCCATCACCGAAATCCCAAAACCATGAAGTTGGATCATTGGATGAATTATCCAAATACGTCACAATACCATCACAACTCAAAGTTGCGCTAGCTGTAAACTTTGCAATTGGTGGAACAGTATCAGAGAGTATGATGACTGAATAATCCTCAACCTGACTATAGGTTACATCATTGCATGGAGTGGGAATGGATTCCAAGTAGTAGTCCGCAGCAATTCTCATTCGTAGAGGAGTATTAAAAACCGGGTTACTTGGAATAGTTACTGAATCTGAGTGAAACTCTAAAATATTATCCGAAGAAAAGACTAATTCTGTAATTGTATCAAGAACTCCATCATTGTTAAAGTCTATCCAAGCTCTAACATTTTCTTCGTAAGTGTCATTTGTTTGTACAGAGAGCAGATATTTTTTATTGACTTTTATTGTAGTTGTGTCAGTACAGGTATAATCCTGATATCCTTCAGAACCATCCCCTGTTGTGTTATTAATACTATTAAAAGCAACATTGTAGATACCAATACCACAGCAATTTGATGAGGTATTTGGTTGACAATTAACTGTTCCTGCACCCGAAGTGCTGGTAATATCTACATAATTATTTTTTGTAATACTGTCAGTACCAAATGCACTAGATACTCTCAATTTTACCGAGTAAGTACCGGCAGTGGTATAAATATGCAAAGGGTTTTTTACGGTATCTGTATTTCCATCTCCAAAATCCCAGAACCAGGAAGTAGGTACATTTAAAGATTGATCTGTAAATTGAACATAACCATTACAATTTATAGTATCATCAGAGGAAAATTCAGCAATTGGAGGGCTTGTATTTGCTTGTATAATAATTCCATAATCTTCAAACTGGCCATACTCCACACTATCACAAGGAGCAAAATTACCATTTGCACTATAGTCACTACCAACCCTCATTCTTAACACAGTATTTAACACCGCATTAGAACCAATGATCATACTACCAGTATGAAATTCCAGCACTCCAGTAGATGAAAACGATTTTTCAGAATCATCAAAAGTGCTATCATTGTTATAATCTATCCAAATAAATACATTTTCTGTATAGGTATCGTTGGTTACAATATTAACTAAATAGGAATTTCCCTCTGTTACTGTAGTTTGGATAGAGCAACTGTAATCCTGGTAACCATCTACACCATCACCTGTGATATTATTTATGGTATTGAATGTAACGTTATAAATACCGATTCCGCAACAGTACCCTGTAGTTGGCGGAAGACAAGCAGTACCAGCCGGACAAACGGCTTTCACCTGAAGATTTACCCCTGCAAAAAATAATACGAAAAGAAAATACCCAACACCCTTCCACATGGCTTTCATCCAATTCATCGCCCTGGAATTTGTAATTTAAACTTATGAAATTACGGTTTTTGTGGCGCTTTTACAAAAGAAATTATTTATGATAACAAAACAAAGAACAAATTTCGGTGATTGTGGGACATTTTTCCACTAAATAATTCGGCAAATTCATAGCAATCTATTGAGAATGAGCATATTGATCGTGATACACCACCAAGACCTTTATCGATATTTATGTACTTTTCTCCAATAACTGATTCAGAACCTTGAACTAAATGATAATTTCTGAGTTGAAGGTATTTTGAGATTAATTCGTACTTGAATTGATTTCTTAAAAAGGATTAGTGTAACACAATTTTGCGAGTAAAAGTTTTATTACCATCATCAATGGTTATGAAATAAATACCTTTATTAAAATTAGCTAAACGGTATTGAAGCAAAGGATTATTTTTAACAACTGTTTTATCTTTAATAACTACTTCGCCCAAAACATTAAATATTTTGACAGTTACTTCATGGCCTATCCAATTCTTATCAGGATTTATATTAATTAAATCTTTTGTTGGATTTGGATAAACTTCTATTTCAGAAAGACTTAATTGATTATCTATTCCTGTCATTACGACATCCATATATTGAGATTTTTGACTAGAGCAGAATGTACCGTACGCATATAGAGTTACTTTATAATAGCCCATAGCAGTATAAGTGTGTGATGGAGAAGCCAGGGAAGCAGAGTACCCATCACCGAATTCCCATACATAAGATAAACCTCCCACACTTTGGTTTGTAAAGGTCACGGGTATATTTAATGCTGCCCAACCTGGAGCAGAAAAATCAGCTTTTACCGAATTAATATAGGCAGTCTTGGTAATTTGATTACTGCCATATGGATTTGTTGCCGTTAAAGTAACACTGTAAGTTCCGGGGTTTTGATAAGTATAATATGGATTTTGGTTTGTTGATGTTCCAACGCCATCACCAAAATCCCAAGACCATGAAGTTGCATTATATATAGAAGAATCAATGAATTGAACCATTCCCTGGCAAATATCTAAATAAGTTACTTTAAAATCTGCAACGGGTGGGATCGTATTAGGTAAGATTATTATCGAATAATCTTCCGCTTGCCCTTCGTCAATATTATAGCAAGGATCATATATTGTATTCCAATACACGGTAGAAATAACACGCATTCGCAAAGCCGTATTGGTTACAGCAGATCCGGAAGGAACAGAAAAATCTATTGTATGAGTCTGATACTGACTGTCATCAAGAATTTTTTCAGTACTACTAAAATACCCATCATTGTCAAAATCAATCCAGACCATTACGTTTTCAGAATAACCTGTTCCTGTCGTAACAGTTAACGTATAAATATCATCAACCATTAAATAAGC
>JAESTI010000159.1 GCA_016763665.1 Bacteroidia bacterium
TTCTGATATATAACTGGAAAATTACACTTGTATTACCTTGCATTTTCTTTTGGCTTTTATTCTCAACCTGTTGCTATTCTCAAAATAATAATGATTGCGTAAACTTTGTGAATATATGTGGTGATACATTGTTCCCGATAAGTTCAAATGGTACTGGAGATATATTGGAAATTCCTGACCCGGACGATGTTGGTGGAGCAACAGTAAGCAACCCAACTAAGAACATCAGCCCTTCTGAAAATTTTGGATGCTTGTTAACTGGTGAAACATTTAGCACCTGGTTAAGGTTTCCCGTCAAAGAATCTGGTGCACTTGAATTTTATTTCGCAACTGATGACTCGCCCTATCCCCAAGCAGGATTCTATGATTGGACATTATTCGACTTAACTAACAATACCTGTGATGATATCATCAATAATTTAATTGCCCCAGTAAGATGCAATTGGAATGGAACAGAAAAAGGAGGAACCGGGCTTGCTGAACCTGGCAACCTGCCTGCGGGTGGAGATTCATCAAATTTTGAATTACCGATAAATGTAACGGCAGGTGATCGCTACATGATCTGTTTTAATAATTATAGTTCAGTTTCTGGTATTGTTCCAATGGTATTTGGAGGAACTGCACTATTGGGACTTCCAGATCCACCAAAAGTGGATATTATTGCTGATAATTCAATTATCTGTAGGGGAGACACTGCCGTACTTACAGCCACCAATGCGCCAACCAGCTCCAAGTATATTTGGAATACCGGGGATACGGCTACTTCCATTAATGTTGATCCAAAATCCACTTCATCATTCTGGGTTAAAGCCTATCTGTACAATTGCCAATCACTTGTCTCACGAGACACTTTCGAAGTTGTAGTTGATCAAAGCTTAAATTCAACATTTGAATTAAAAAGCAGCAGTGTTTGTGTCAATGAAATTATCAATGTGGACTATAAGGGAAATGCATCGGAAAAGGCAGATTATTTCTGGGATTTTGGAGACGCTTCCATTTTAAATGTTTCCAGTAAGGGTTCTTATAAAATATCATATTCATTAGCTGGATCAGACAAGATAAGTTTATATGTAAAAGATGGAAATTGCATTTCTACACTTACGTCAAAAGACATAAGTATTGCATCCATTCCTGAAGCATATTTTAAAATTGTACCACAAAGCGCAACAATTTCTGACCCTGTTATATCTTTTCGAAATGAATCGAAAGGTGCCAATGCTGATATCATTTGGGATTTTGGGGATAGCACCGCAGCATATCTAAATAATCCATTTCACACTTACAGATCAGCAGGAACTTTTTCAGTAAAACTCAAAGTATTTGATATTGCCGGATGTTCTGATTCTCTGATAAAAACAGTTGAAATTCGACCAAATATTAAATTCTTTGTTCCTAATGCTTTCACTCCTAATAATGACGGATTTAATGATGCTTTCTATGGAATGGGAGAAGGTATTAAGGAATATAATCTCTATATCTATGATATTTGGGGACTGATGATATTCCATTCTTCAGATCCAAATATCCACTGGGATGGAAATGTAAATGGTATTCCTGCTAAAGGAGGCTTATATGTTTATCTTTTCAAATTGGAGGACTACGATGGGGTTAAGCACAACTTTTTAGACTATTTAACACTTATTCGATAAATCCAAATTTGCCATCTTCGATTCATTAACCTATCTTGGAATCACAATTTATCCATAAAGCATAATGAAACTTCATATATATACACTAGTTTGCTCCGTATTCCTATTGATCTCTTGCGGTGAAAGCTCCAATACCAGTGATCAAATCAATGATACTAACATTGAAGAGGGGGAAGTAATAGAAGAAAAGGAAATGACACAGATCAAGTTAAATTATGTAATTAACAACATTCCCTCTCCCATCATAATAGTAAATGATATTCTTGACAGCGGTATACCATATAACAAGGAAGTGATGTTCCCAATAGAGAATGCACAAAACTTAGGTACTAGTAGTAAAACAGCAATTTGTCTTGGGATTTATGGTGCAGACCTATGTTATACCAGTCTTTATGAACAATCTCAAGATGCAATTAATTATATGGTCACAGTAAAGAAACTGGCAGATTACATGGGAATTTCATCAGCAGTTGGAGAGCCTACCATGGGAAATTTTGAAAAGCATATTGGGAATCAGGATTCATTGATGCACATTGTTTTTTCAATGTATGCTTCGATGGATAAATACTTAAGAAGTAATGACCGAGTAGCAAATGCAGTCTTTATATTAGCGGGTGGGTGGATAGAGACCTTTTATCTTACTACTGAAATGGTGAAACTCAAACTGGGTAGTACCCAAAGTAAAATTCTTAGACAACGAATAAATGAAAACAAACTTCATTTGAAAAACCTACTTGCCCTTCTATCTGACTTTAAAGATCAGTATGAGTTTAACGAACTTATTTTACAGTTACAGGGCATTATGGACGTATATAATGACCTTGATGATCCTAATAAAATTTCCGAAGAAGAGTTTCAAATGTTTAGTAATAAAATTACAAGTTTAAGAAATAACTTGCCTGTCTAGTTTTCCCAAACAAATTTTCCATTTATTGTTTACATTTGCAGTCCTAATTTTGACATGAACTATGCTGCAAATAAGCGAACTACGAGATAATAAAAAGGACATTATTCAACGTCTCTCCATTAAGAATTTTAGTGATACCGCTATAATAGATTCCGCTTTAGAAATTGACGACAAAAGAAAGCAGACTCAGTTTGAACTTGATAATTTACTAGCAGAAAGCAATAAACTTGCAAAGGAAATTGGTGAACTGTTCAAATCAGGTGAAACAGATAAGGCCAACGAAGCAAAGAATAAAACAACTCAACTTAAAGAACAAACTAAAGAGCTTAATGAGTTATTAAATAATTTAGAAATAGATCTTAAGGAGAAACTTTCCAATATCCCAAATCCTCCTCACTCATCCGTTAAAGCCGGTAAAACAGAAGAAGACAACGAAATAGTTTTTGAGCAAGATAGTTTGCCTGAGTTAGATTCAAGTGCAAAACCTCATTGGGAATTGGCTAAACAATATGATATAATAGATTTTGACTTAGGAAGCAAAATAACCGGAGCAGGCTTTCCTGTTTTTAAAGGAAAAGGTGCTCAACTTCAAAGAGCGCTTATCAATTTCCTTTTAGATAGTGCAAGAGAAGCTGGTTATACCGAAATTCAACCACCTGTTCTTGTAAATGAGGAATCTGCATATGGAACGGGACAACTTCCCGATAAGGAAGGACAAATGTATCATTTACAGGAAGATAACCTGTATTTGATTCCGACTGCAGAAGTTCCTCTTACCAATCTTTACAGAAATGACATTGTAAAGGAATCTGATCTGCCGATCAAAATGACTGGTTATACTCCCTGTTTTAGACGGGAAGCCGGGTCTTATGGAAAAGACGTGAAAGGTTTGAACAGGGTTCATCAGTTTGATAAAATTGAGATCGTTCAAATTGTGAATCCCGACAAATCTTATGAGGTGTTGGAAGAAATGAAAAATTACGTAGAGAGTGTTGTTAAGAAATTGGAGCTTCCATATAGGATATTAAAATTATGTGGTGGGGAAATGAGCGTTGCCAATGCCATGTGTTATGATTTTGAAGCTTATTCTGCTGCTCAGAAACGATGGTTAGAAATAAGTTCTGTTTCCAATTTTGAAGCTTATCAGTCTTACAGGCTAAAATTAAGATTTAAGGGAGACGGCAAACCACAACTTGCTCATACATTAAACGGAAGCGCCTTAGGATTGGCCAGAGTTGTAGCTACACTTCTGGAAAATAACCAAACCAAGGATGGAATTAACATTCCTGAAGTGTTGAGGTCTTATACCGGATTTGATTCGATTTAAATTAAGAATTCAGATTTAAGAATTTAGAATTGTTCTCTATTACCATGAAATTAATTCCTTACTGTTTTATAGCTGTCTTATTCTTTGCTTCTTGTTCCAATCTGGATATTTCAAAAGAACTGCGCCAGATTGATAGTTTAAATATTGTTATAGATAATACTGAAAAGTTCTTTGAATTAATCCGAAAAGCTGAGGAACGAAATAAGGAAATGGACTTTAAACTAAAAACCCTTCAGCTTAAATACAAAGACACCCTAAGTTTTGAAGAATCGCAAATACTTACAGATTATCACTTAAACAGGAAAGTATACGAAAAATATATCAAGCAAATAGGAAAGGCAACGAAAGAAATAGAACAGCTTCGCAGACAACTAACTGCTCTTAAACACGATCTTGAAAATGATCTCATTTCCAAAGCTGAATTTGTTGATTTTATTATAGAAGAACAACAGGACATTGCAGCCAATTATAACAAAACCAAGGAGTATTACGATACTGTTGAAAAGTACGAAGACATGTATAACATGATGACTCCATCAGTCGATGAATTGATCAGTAGAATTGATAATTAAACTAAGGTCATATTGAGCCTGCCTGTTCGGCAGACAGGTTTATCGAAATATTGTCCGCAGACTTCGATAAACTCAGCCTGACTACTAATTGGCTATTAAAAATTGGTTTGGAATAGTATTTGTATTTATGTGGTTAAACCTAATTAAAAAGAAATGAAAACACTTAGCACCATCTTGTTACTTACGATCATGTTTTCGTGTAACGCTCAAATCAACTTTAAGAAATTAAAAGAAGTTGGAGAAAATACCATCAAAATAGCTCAGCCATCTGCTCTTACCGAAGGTGAAATTATTGAAGGCTTAAAAGAAGCCCTAAAAGTTGGAGCAAAAAACTCGACAAAAGCAGCATCCAAGCCCGATGGTTTCTATAAAAACAAAGCTCTTTTCATTCCTTTCCCAAAAGAAGCACAATCAGCAGCAGATAAATTAAAAGAACTCGGTATGGAAAAACAGGTAAATGAATTTACCATGACATTGAACCGTGCAGCCGAAGAAGCATGCAAAAAAGCAGCTCCGATATTTATAGATGCAATACTCAGCATGAATATCAGTGATGCCAAAGGAATTCTCAAGGGTTCAGATACCAGCGCCACTCATTATTTACGAAAAAGTACACGACAACAATTATTCAATCAATTTGCACCCATAATTGAAGAAGCATTAAGTAAAGTCGGTGCTACAAAAAACTGGGAATCTCTTGCAGGGACATACAATAAAATACCCTTCGTTAAAAAAGTTAATCCTGATCTAAAAGCTTATACTACCAATCTCGCTATAAAAGGCCTGTTTCATTTAGTGAGCAAAGAAGAAACTAAGATCAGGAATAATCCTGCGGCACGTGTATCAGAGATCTTGAAGAAGGTTTTTGGTGGGAATGGGTAGTACCTGACCAGTTGAACTTTTGTATTGCTGAAAAAGGTCATGTTGAGCGGAGTCGAAACATAGGCCGGAAGATTTCGACTCCGCTCAATCTGACGTTCAATTAGTTAAGTTTTCAATTAGCAAACAGGTTCCTAAATAAATTCTCCGGTATAAGATTCTTTACAGTTCTTAATTTCTTTAGGAGTTCCTTCAAATATTATATTGCCACCAGCATCACCACCATCAGGTCCTAGGTCAATTACCCAGTCGGCACATTTAATAACATCAGGGTTGTGCTCAATAATAATAACGGTGTTCCCTTTTTCAATAAGTGCATTTAATGATCTTAACAGTTTATTGATATCATGAAAATGAAGCCCGGTAGTTGGCTCATCAAAAATGTAAACAGTATGGTCATCATTTGCTCCCTGGCACAAGTAATAGGCCAACTTAACTCGCTGTGCTTCCCCTCCACTTAATGTTGTTGATGATTGTCCTAACTTTATATACCCTAATCCCACATCTGATAATATTTGAAGTTTGGTCAATATTCTTTTTTGGTCATAGAAAAAGTCCAATGCTTCATCAATAGTCATGTTCAGAACATCAGTAATGTGCTTGTCATCATGTGTAACCTCAAGCACTTCCTGCTTAAACCGATGACCATTGCAGTTTTCGCATGGCAAA
>JAESTI010000160.1 GCA_016763665.1 Bacteroidia bacterium
GTAATTCTCAGCAATACTACTAACAAGCTCAGGGTTATATTGATCTACTTTTTTGTACCCATCGTCTGTCTGGTTAAAGTCTGTTCCGTTTAACAATTCTTCTTTTTCCATGATAAAATTAATTTCTCTGCTTAGTGCTACTATTAACCGATTGTCAGTGACTTATCTAAATTGCAATATTGCATTATACCGGATGCTGGATTCTTGATTCTTGATGATGAAAATTAGTGACAGTGGTGTACATCCCGTATCCAGGATCCAACATCCAGTATCCAGCATCAAGCATCCAGTGCACCAAAATATTCAGCACAGTTATTTTCTGTTTCCTGAACTTTAACTCGGTGTAATTCACAATCCGTTATTACATTTTTTAATTCGTTGAAAATTGCAATGGAAAGATTCTCTGTAGTACTCATTTTCCCTTTCATAAAATCTACATCCATATCAATATTCTTATGATCTATTTTATCAATGATCTCCTTTTTAATAATGGTGCTAAGTTCCTTTAAGTTGGTAATGATACCTGTCTCCGGATTTGGTTCTCCTTTTACCGTAACAAAAAGCTCATAATTATGCCCATGGTAATTTTTGTTGGCACAAACACCGAACACCTCAAAATTCTTTTCGTCATCCCAATTTGGATTAAAAAGCCTGTGAGCGGCATTAAAAGTCTCTCTTCTTGTTAAAAACACCATTTTAATTAAAAATTAAGGTACAAATATACAAAATTATGCCTTTGGATAGGTCGTTCAAGCGTACATCCAAACCACTATTATTCAATAATTTAAACCTTATTTTTTTATCTTTGTCCTCCTTTTTGAGTATTTTTTTTCATTAATGAAAAAACTAGATCAAAATATTGATTTTCAAAGTGGTGAAACTTTGTTGTTTAACAAGCCCTTAACCTGGACATCTTTCGATGTGGTGAACAAGGTGAGAAGACTAGTTAAAGTGAAAAAAGTTGGTCATGCAGGAACTTTGGATCCCTTGGCTACTGGGCTATTGATCTTGTGTACTGGAAAAATGACCAAAAGCATCAATGAGATACAAGTCACAGAAAAAGAATATATCGGAACTTTTGAGTTAGGGGCTGTAACGCCATCGTATGATAAGGAAACTGAAGTTACTGAAAGATTTTCAATAGAACATCTTACGGAAGAGCTGATCAAAGAAACAATAAATGAGTTTCTAGGTATGATCACTCAATATCCACCCACATATTCTGCAATAAGAATTGATGGCGAAAAAGCATATAAGAAAGCGAGAAGAGGAGAGGAGTTCAAAACAAAAGAAAGAACTGTAGTGATCAAAGAGTTTGAAATTACAAAAATAGAGTTACCATCGGTTTCGTTTCGAGTGGTTTGTAGTACAGGAACTTATATCAGATCATTGGTAAATGATTTTGGAAAAAAACTAAATAACGGAGCGCATTTAACCTCGCTTTGTAGAACAAGAATAGGGAAGTTTAAACTGGAAGATGCGTGGGAAATAAGTGAATTTGAAAAAGAAATTAGAGGTGCGGAGGTACTGACATGAAAATCTACAGAAGTTTAGAAGAATACACCAGGGTTGAAAAACCCATTGACACCACTGGTACATTTGATGGAGCACATTTAGCCCACCAAAAAATAATTGACCGGATCAAACAGATTGCTGAAACTGAAAAAGGCGAGACTGTTCTTATTACTTATTGGCCTCATCCAAGATTGGTTTTAAATCCAAATGATAATTCTCTAAAATTGATTAACTCTTTAGAGGAAAAGATTGATTTATTGGAAGCTTATGGAATTGATCATTTGTTAATTCTTGAGTTTACAAAAGAGTTTTCACAGATATCATCTAAAGAATATATTGAAGATATTTTAGTGAATAAAATTGGAGTTCATAAATTGGTTATAGGTTATAACCATCATTTTGGTCGAAACAGAGAAGGGTCTCTGAAAAATCTAAAAGAAAATAGTGCAGTTTATGGTTTTGAGGTCGAAGAAATTCCGGAGCAGGATATTGATGATGTTGCGGTAAGTTCTACAAAGATCAGAGAGGCTATTACAAATGGAGATATTAAAACAGCAAACAACTATTTAGGATATAATTTCTTTTTGCAAGGTAAAGTTGTAAAAGGAAGCCAAACAGGTAGATCAATTGAATTTCCAACAGCAAACATTGATATTGAGGAAAAGTACAAGATCATTCCAAAAGATGGAGTGTATGCTGTTGAAGTAGAATGTAGTAATATATTAATGAATGGCATGCTAAATATTGGAAATAGACCTACATTTAACGGAACCGATAGAAGTATTGAAGTTCATATTTTTGATTTTGATGAAGAACTTTATGATAAGACCTTGAAGGTGAGTTTCATTGAGAGAGTACGTGAAGAGCTTAAATTTGAAAACAAAGAGGAACTAAGATCGCAACTAATAAAAGATAAAAAAACAGTGACAGAAATATTGTCGCTGAATGTAGTCAATAAGGAATAATTTTGCTGTAATTGAAAAATGCTTCATTCTAGATAATTGTTAAAGATACTGGATACTAGATTCTGGATAAATTGATGAAAAAATCCAGAATCTAGTATCCAGATTCAGCCCAAAATTTTGATTACCCTAAATTTATTATTCATACAATTTTATATATCATAGTAATTAATTGTAAATTAAGAAAATGGATAGAAAAGTAAGAGTGAGGTTTGCGCCAAGTCCCACGGGTCCGTTACATATTGGTGGGGTGCGTACTGCATTGTACAACTATTTGTTTGCTAAAAAACACAATGGAGCGTTCATTCTCAGAATTGAAGATACTGATCAAACAAGGTATGTTGAAGGTGCCGAACAATATATATTGAATTCTTTGCAGTGGTGCGGATTAAAATGGGATGAAGGAGTTGGTGCAGGTGGAGAATTTGGGCCATATCGCCAGTCTGAAAGAAAGGAAATGTATAGAAAGTATGCAGATCAATTGGTTGCCAATGACCATGCGTATTATGCTTTCGATACTCCTGAAGAATTAGATGAAATGCGCCAGAAATTGAAATCTGCAAAAGTTCCATCGCCTCAATATAATGCTGTTACCCGAAGCAGTATGAAAAACTCTTTAACCTTGTCTGAAGATAAAGTAAAGGAGTTACTAGGTAAGAACACTCCACACGTAATTAGAATTAAAGTTCCTCGAAAGGAGGAAATTAAAATTAAGGACATTATAAGAGGGTGGGTTGTTTTTCACAGTTCACAGGTAGATGATAAAGTGCTTTTTAAGTCGGATGGAATGCCAACGTATCATTTAGCTAATGTGGTGGATGATCATCTAATGGAAATATCCCATGTAATTAGGGGAGAAGAATGGTTGCCTTCAACTCCGGTTCATGTATTGTTGTATAAATATTTGGGCTGGGAAAGTGAGATGCCTGAATTTGCGCATTTACCATTGATATTGAAGCCTGATGGAAATGGAAAATTAAGTAAGAGAGATGGAGATAAACTTGGATTTCCGGTATTTCCGATGGACTGGATCAATCCCGAGAATAATGAAAGATCTTCCGGGTTTAAAGAGGAAGGGTATTTTCCGCAAGCATTTTTGAATATGCTGGTATTGTTGGGCTGGCATCCAAGTGATGACAAAGAAATGTTTACTCTTGATGAACTGATCAGTGAATTTAGCTTGGAACGTGTTACCAAGTCAGGTGCTAAATTTGATCCTGACAAAGCTAGTTGGTTCAATCAACAATATTTGAAGTCTTACGATAATAAAGAACTTGCCAAAATGGTACAACCGGCATTGCAAGATAAAGGAATAGAAAGTGATGAAGAATTTGTAAGTAACGTTTGTGGTTTGGTAAAAGAAAGAATGTCTTTCGTAAATGATTTTTGGGAGCATGCATCTTACTTTTTTGAAAAGCCAAAGAGTTACGATGAAAAAGTAGTGAGGAAAAAATGGAAGGAAAATATTCCTGAAGTAGTTGTAGAATTGAAATCTGTTTTTTTAAATTTACAGAGTTTCAAAGCCGATGAAATAGAGCATGCATTTAAGCAGTTTGTTGAATCAAAAGGATTACCAATTGGAGCATTGATGCCAGTATTAAGATTATTGGTTTCTGGAGTGGGTTTTGGACCCCCATTGTTTGAAATGGCAGAGTTGTTAGGAAAAGAAGAAGTTATAGAAAGAATTGAGACGGGAATAAACGAATTGGAACCGGTAAGTTAAATCGTTATTCGTGTATTTGTTAATTCGTACATTCGTAAAGATTCGTTATTGTAATTAGCATCAAAATTCTTTTTTAAATTTTGTATAAATGACCAACACACTTTCTGAAAATGGAGTTTCCGAAAATTCAGATTCTGAAGAATTCAATGATGGAGAAGAAGGATTAGACGAACTTAATGAATCAGAAGGAAATGAAGACAATGATGAAAGTTCAGATGATGAATTAGAAATTGATTTGGATGATGAAATGGATGAGTTTGATGATGATTTTGATGAGGGAGATTATGAAGAATTCGATTGATACGAATTAAGAATGTCTTTAGATAATAGCTTTATAGAACCAATATACGAATACACGAATTTACGAATCACCGAATGAATAGACCAATTAGAGTGCTCATAGCTAAAATTGGCTTGGATGGTCACGATCGAGGTGCAAAAGTAATTGCATCATCACTGAGGGATAAAGGCATGGAGGTGATCTATACAGGTTTGAGGCAAACACCTGAAATGGTTGTAAACACTGCTCTTCAAGAAGATGTAGATGCCATTGGGGTCAGTATACTATCCGGAGCACACATGACTATTTTCCCAAAGGTTATTGATCTGATGAAAAAGAATGAACTCAATGATGTACTTTTAACCGGTGGAGGTATAATCCCTGATGAAGATATGAAGAAACTAAATGACATGGGCGTTGGCAAATTATTTCCACCCGGAACAGATACCAATGCCATCTCTGAATACATTTCCGATTGGACGAAACAAAATAGAAATTTCTAATTCGTTGATTCGTATTAATTCGTTATTCGTAAATATTAGTATTCTTTGTATTCATTAGTATATTAGCATCTTTCATAAGAAAAATACTATGGACAACCTTATTGCGAATTTTACAACTCAAATAAAAGAAGCACTTCAAATTGGACAAGAAACGCAACTGAATAAACCTGAAGTTGAAATAAAGAATGTGCTGGTTTCGGGGTTGGGAGGTTCAGGTATTGGAGGAAATCTGGTTCAACAGATAGTAGCGGAAAATATCAAAGTTCCATACAATGTTAATAAAGACTATTCTTTACCGGCATATGTAACCGAGAATTCGTTGGTCATCATTTCATCCTATTCAGGAAATACTGAAGAGACGTTAAGTGCATTTGCAAAAGCTTTAAATGCGAATGCAAAGATCGTTTGTGTTTCATCCGGAGGACGTGTAATTGAAATAGCGAAAGAGAATGGATTAGATCACATCATAATTCCGGGAGGAATGCCTCCAAGAA
>JAESTI010000161.1 GCA_016763665.1 Bacteroidia bacterium
TCTATTGTAGGAGAATAGCTACTGTTTGTAAAACAAGTGGTCAGGCCAGTTCCATCATGACTAGAGGCATCTATTGCTGTTGTATTTTTTAGTTTAATTGTCCAATTAGGAAGTGCATTATTAGGTGCTTGAGTGGCATAAAAACCAAGTTGACTTATTGTCCCAGGTTCACCAGCTGTCCATCCTAGTTCGTACAATTCATCAGCTGTATATACAATTTGCATTCTATATGTTTCATAATTATTATTTACCGGACTGGCTTGGGTTGTGGAACTTTCAGAAGTTCCATTTTCTATGGTTAGAGTGGTTTGTGCGAATGACGTTACAGACCATAACGTCAGAACGCTACAAACTGCAATCAATTTATTGGCTTTTTTCATTTTTCGTAATTTATGGATTTCCAAGTACCTGTAGTAAAGGCATTATTAATCCCATCATTCTTTTTTCCTTTTTTTTCGTTTTACCTTTTTTCATCCTTTGAGTTTTCAATGTATTCTTCTTGATTGCTATTTACTTTATCTTTGTCAATATCATTAGTTGGCTCCATTTTAAGTACTTTATCTGCTTCAGATTCAACATCGTAAGTTTCCAATTTATGGCCCCAGGGATCATCTAACAAGACCGGTTTCATTTTTTTTATGGCAGGCTTTGCTTTTTGTGTTGTCTCCACATTTTCAGGTACAACCATTAATCTCTTATTATCCTTACTTTGCCCGTAGACAATTCCGGAATTTGCAATGATCAACATACAAATAACAAAAAAGGTTGTCACAAATAGCTTGGTATATGGTTTCTGATTATTCATTTTGTTATGTTTTAACCAATAATGAAATTATTTTTGAATAGCAGTTGTAAAAAATAAAATTTGGCCATTTCCATGGTTGGTTGCAATAATTTTTTACATACTGTCAATTAGGCAAAATTTAATGATACTGATAAGCAAGATATACCAAAATCTGGTATTTGTCAAGCCTTATTACGAATATTTGATTTATAAATTAATATAGGTCGAAATAATATGTCACAAATGAAGCTTACGGGATTATGGAGCCTTGCTATGAGGGAGTAATGAATGATATAATTAACGTGCGGGGATATGAATTCAATTTTAAATCACTAATAATCAATTGCTTATATTTAAAAGCACTTGAATAACTTTGATTGTACAGAATTGCACTGATTTTACCCATCATCTATCTGCAATTATAAGTTTAACCCATATCAGTGGGATTCTACAATTTAATGAAATGGTTGGCATAAACCATTCTTATGTCAGACTGATGTTACTTAAACAAGACGATCCTCGAATGTATTGAGATTATTTCCTTTCGGAAAGAGTGTAAAAAAAGAAGGTTATTAATTTATTTTAGCGGGATCAGGTTTGCTATGAATTTTTTTCCATCGACCTGGTATCCATTTATATCCTTTCCTTACGGATTTCCATTTTCCAGGACTCCATTTGTGTCCGGGTTTGGGTTTTACATAATGTCCTTTGCACCGAACATATGTATTCTTTTCCTGGTCCCATCTCCAAAATCCATTGATCCAAACCATTCCCTTTTGCGGAAGTTTAGGTTTATGGCCAACTTCCTTGGGTACTATTGGTTTTTTCTTCACAACCATTTGTGCATGTGATTCTATCGGTATACTAAAAATGAATAGAAGAAAAAGAAGTGATATGGTTTTAACAATTTTCAAGATATTTTATTACGCAGGTAAATTTATAATAAATGTGGAACCCTTCCCTAGTACACTTTCAGCTGTAATTGCTCCTTTATGCCTTAGAACAATTTTTTCACAAATTGACATTCCTATACCAGTACCTTCAAATTCTTGGTCAGAATGCAGCCTCTGGAAAGGTTTAAATAATTTTTCCTTGTACTTGCTATCAAATCCTACGCCATTGTCTTCCACTTCGATCACCCAAAAACTACTGCCATTTTGATGGCATTTTACGTTGACAACTGGAGCAACATCAGGCTTGTGGAATTTGACAGCATTTGATATCAGGTTCTGAAATAGTTGTCTCATCTGGAGTTTGTCGGCCTGAATGCTTGGTAATTTATCAACATTAACCGTGCCATTTACTTCCTTAATTGAGATTTCAAGATCGCTAAGTACTTCCTCAATGATCTTATTAAGATCAGTAGATTCGAAAGGGGTAGTTTTAGTGCTTAATCGCGAATAACTCAGTAAGCCTTTAATTAATTTCTGCATCCTATCAGAAGAGCCGTCAACATCATCCAATTGCTCAATAGCTCGTTCTTTTAGTTCATTTTTGTTCTCTTTAATTACCTTGTGAAGCATCATTCTTATCTTTCTTAGCGGAGCCTGTAGATCATGGGACACAACAGAAGCAAATGATTTTAGTTCATCATTGCTGCTTTTAAGTTTCTCCGCAAACTGCTCAACCTTTACTTTCTCACCTTTTAATTCTTTGGTTCTTTCATCTACCTTCTCTTCTAGTGTTCTCTTTTCTCTTTCAAGCGTTTTTACTCTTAATCTTATTATTAAATATATGAGTAAAATTGCGATAAAACCACATAAGGAATAAAACCATAAAGTTTGCCAATACGGAGCAACGATCTGAAAGGCAAAAATAGTTGGATCAGTGTTCCAAACTCCCTCATTATTGCAACTTGTAACTTTAAAAGTGTATTCTCCGGGTGGAAGATTAGAATAAACTGCAGTTCTTTCATTTGTAATTGGCGACCATTTTTTATCAAATCCTTCAAGAATGTATTGATATGTTGTTTGGTGTGGGTTTGTCAAACATATGCCAATGTAATCAAACGTTAAGTGGTTTTGATAATAAGATAACTTAACATTTTGAGGTAATATGGTATCATTTCTCATTAACCTGTATCGGGTAATGTTTAGTTTTGTTTCGATATCATTAATAAAGTCTTCCTGAGGGTTGTATTTGAAAATTCCATTTTCTGTACCAAACCACAAGTTGCCGTTTCGGTCTTTACAGGAGGCATTCTGATTACACTTTATTGCAAAAAGTCCTTTTTTCGCTCCATAATGCTTTATCTTAATCACTCCGGTTATATTGTAGGTCATGATATCAATTTTGTTCAGCCCTTGTTTATTTCCTGTCCACAAATTACCTTGATTATCAAATCGCATCAATAACACTTCATCACCTTTGAGACCGTTTTTTGAATTAATGAACTTGATGTTAGAAAGAGATTTGCTTTTTGCACCCGAAACTATTTTCGCAACTCCCTTATTATAAGTGCCTACCCATATATTACCACTATTGTCTTCCTGAATAGCTCCTACATAATTGCTAGGCAAGCCTTGATCAATTGTAATGTTAGTAAAATTGATTCCGTCAAATTTGCTTAACCCTCCCATTGTACCGAACCACATGCTACCATTGCTGTCTTCCAGTATGCAGCTTACTTGTTTGTGAACTAATCCATTATCAACAGAATAATTGATAAACTTGTTTGTCGTTGAGTTGAATTTGCTGATACCATTCATAGTGCCAAACCAAATATTACCTTTGGAATCTTCTTGCACAGACCATACGATATTATTGGCTAACCCATTTTTTGTATTGAGGTTATTAAATGATTTTCCGTTAAAACGAGAAACACCATTTGCAGTGCCAATCCATATATTGGCTTTACTATCTTTTGTTAAACAATAAACTTTGTTACTGGCAAGTCCGTCAGATTCAGAGTAATTAATAAACTCGGTTCCGTTAAACATGCTCAAACCTCCCCCATAAGAGCCTATCCACAGTTTGTTATTGTCATCCTCTAGTATTGAAAGAACTTTCTTCCTTTTTAACCCCTGTTTTTCTGAATAA
>JAESTI010000162.1 GCA_016763665.1 Bacteroidia bacterium
AAAGCAACTTTCTTTGAAAAGAGCATTAAATTTTTGTAAGTCTCATCATCCAGATCAAACAAATAATCTACTTCCTTTTTGGGAATACACAAAGTGTGGCCCTTTGCAACAGGCCTTATATCTAAAAAAGCAAGGTGATCAGCATCTTCAGCTACCTTGTGGCAAGGTATTTCTCCATCAACTATTTTGGTAAAAATACTTGCCATTATCTCGATATTTCAAGTATTTCAAATTTCATTTTTCCATTAGGCACATCAACTTCTACTTTATCACCTACTTCTTTGCCAAGTAATCCTTGAGCTATAGGGGTTTTTATGGACAGTTTTCCGGATTTCAGATCAGCTTCATTCTCCGCAACCAACGTATAGCTCATTTCCTTATTAAGATTAAGGTTTTTAAGTTTGACTGTAGAAAGTATAAGCACCTTCGAATTATCTAACCCTGAATCGTCTAAAATAACTGCATTTCCTAAGGTATCTTGCAATTTTGATATTTTCAGTTCCATTAAACCCTGGGCTTCTTTTGCTGCATGATACTCAGCATTCTCCGACAGATCGCCCTTTTGTCTTGCTTCATCGATCGCTTTAGACAATGCAGGTCTTTGCTTGGTTTTAAGATTATGTAATTCGTCTTTTAACTTCTGCAATCCTTCTTTGGTATAGTAATTCTTTTCACTCATCTTTTATTCAATTCGGTGATTCGTGTATTGGTTGATTCGTGTATTAGTATGAATTAGCACATTAGCATCTTCATTAGAAATCACAAAAAACAAACCTATCACATTTCTGTAATAGGTTCTTTATGTAAATATAATACTTTTCTACTTTTCTTACAAAAACTAAAGAGTTATTCTAACTCCAAAGCTATGTGTCCCCTGAAATGGTTGAGCAGCACGATAGGAATAATCTATTCCCAAAGATGTTCCACCTTCTCCAAAAGGAACTTCAAAGGAAAATCCTGCAGCCGGCCCTACGTTTGTTGTTACCTTATCTGTCGTACTTAATATTTGACTTTCGTAGTTATATCCGGCTCTTAACATCAAATATGACTTAAATTTATATTCTACTCCTAGGCCTAATTGATCATTAGTAAATGAGTTAGAAACAAAATTTGCAGCAAATAGTAACGAATGATTTTCAGATAACATATAATCATAACTTCCGCCAATGTTCAACAACGATGGTAATTCGAATTGTTCTGAGCGTTGTTCTACAGTTAATACCAAATCATTTTCAGGTACTATCCCTCTAAAAGATAATCCACCTCCACTATATTTCATAGATGGTCCAATGTTTCTCAAAGAAATTCCCATTCTAAGATTTTTAGTTGCTCCACCTACATATTGTACTCCGGCGTCAAAACAAACACCTTGTGCTTTAACATCAGCAATAGATTCAGAAATAACTCTTACCAAAGCTCCACAGAAAATACTTTCAGAAAACTCTTTACCATAAGAAAGGCCTAAATTCATAAACTGCGGTGAAAAAGTTCCTAAACCACCATCGGGTAATGAAACTGTAGTAATTGGAATATCCCCAAAATCAACAGACATGATACTTATACCCAATACTCCTGATTCACTCACCCTTTGTGCTAATCCAAAAGCGTTCATTGCAATATCAGGACTAACTGCAGACTTGCTAAATGGATTTTCCCACCAAGCCGACCTGGAAATTAAAATTTGAGTTTTAGTAATATGAGCTAAGCCTGCAGGATTAAACCTCATGGATTCAACACCAGTCATAGCCGAATTGTTTATTCCCCATATTCCAGAACTCCTGGCCCATGGGTTTACAAGCAATTCTGAAGCACCAGCCTGGCCTGCTCTGTCTTTATTACCTGCAAATGATGGCAATGACAAACAGCCAATGAATAATGCAACAATTAATTTCTTAGAATACTCCTTCATTATATATACTTTATGTCTATTATATTTCTTTTTAGAATGTATCCAAATCTATCGGACGAGTTACACAAAACCATTTTAATATCTTGTCTCCCACGTCAGGAACATTAATATGAATGATATAAATTCCACTTGATACTGGAACTCCCGCAGCATTTTTGAGATCCCAATCGATAAATGCATCAGAGCTTTCCTTGTTTAATTTCTCAATTAATGACCCGTTGAAGTTATAAATTGAAATTGTACATCGATCCGGTAAGTTTGTAAACTTAACCCTGTTATCTATCTGACTGGTTTCATAACCCGAAAATGCATAATAAGGATTAGGAACAATATTTATTAATTCCAAATTGTCTTTTGCAGTTGCCGAGTCTTGTTTTGTTGCACAAATGTCATCTGTATTAAAACTATACTTAAAAGTTTCTGAAGTATTTGTATTCCCGGTATGATATGCATTATCAACCCTTAATTTAACAGTAACATCAGTTTCTAACAAGTTATATCCTGTTTCTAAATGCGCCATAGAAACCCACATGGCTTTTTGGTAAGTACCTTTTAAATCACCCTGACTTAACAAAGTATTAAAATCGCTTCCTGTCCCATATTGATCATCCATAATATAAATCCAATGTTTACCGCCACCCAAAAAGGAGGTTTCACTACCGGAAAGATCAGATTCTACATTTTCCGTTGGATTCCATTCCAAATCCCTACCATTTTCACCTTGCCACCATGAATCTTCACCAAAAATAATATCTAGTCTTCTTCCTTTATCTAAATCAATAGCATAACCAGGGAATGTGCCTTTACCTCGATATTCCATTTTTGGAGTATTATTCTCAGCCAATGAGAAAGACTCACTTAGTTCTACTATCGCACAAGTACTCCATTTGGTATTGTCAGATGTAATTACCAAGTCTACATTTGCAAGATCTTCCAATTCAATACCTCTTCTGCTAAGGGTACCATCATTATAAATTGGCGAATAATAAAATGTCTCGCTACCATCAGTTTCAGTATAGGAAGTCATATATGAACACAACCTATATGGAGCCCAGGTTCCATTTATTATATTCTCAAAAGCACCTTCAGGGTCAAGGCAGTTGTTATTATCACAACCTATATCCTGCCAGTTAGCTTCGGTACTATTTCCAGCTAAAATCCAGTTATAAAATGGATTAATACCGTCTTGATCTGTAATTCCTGTAAACCATGGTTTACTACCCTGTTCAAAAACTATAGTTGAGGTTGACTGTACCCCATTTTCGTCATCTTTAGCTAC
>JAESTI010000163.1 GCA_016763665.1 Bacteroidia bacterium
AAGCAGAATTGCCATGATCAAATACGGCAACTTTTCAAGAATTAATTTTTTATCAAGTTTTCTTTTAAACAAAAAGTCGATCATTAATAGGAGAGGAGCTAATGACATTGCGGCACCTTGAGAAAGCAATGCCAACCCATAAAACCCTAATGAGATGAAGAGATATTTTTGCTCCCTTTCTTTATAATATTTGATGTAGTATATAAAGGTTACCAGGCAAAATGCGGTACAAAACAACCATGACCTTCCGATGATCCAGGCTACTGCCTCCACATGCATAGGGTGAACTACAAAAAATAAAGTTGTAAAAAACGATACATGCAATTGGTTGCAAAGGAGATAAATAAATTGAAAAACGAGTATCACACAAATAATATGAAGTATCAGGTTTGTGGTGTGAAAAGCAGTTGGGTTTAATTCAAACAATGCATATTCAAAACTCCATGACACGAAACTAAACAAGGAAGTTCCGGGATTATCTTTATACATTCCTGAAAAATTATCAGAGGAAATTTCCTTGATGTAAGGATTGTCTACAATGAATTTATTATCATCCCAGTTAGTGAAGTCCGCGCTGAGAGTTGGAAAGAGGATGACAAGAGCAGCAAGGATAGTTAATCCGATCAAAAATGGTTTCGAATTGAGAAGACTGCTTTTCTCTGTTTTTTTAGAGAGGCTGGAAACTTTTACTGAAGTTTTATTCTTCTTCTTTTGTTTCATTGCGGAAATTTCTCAAAAAAAAATTGAAATGGCAATTAAAACCTAGATCATCCAATAATAGTACACTGATTATTATGATTAGAACGGATCTTAAAATATCATAACAATCAGTTAAATCAGTGTGCTATTATATGATAAATGTTCTGGTATTGTATTTAGACGAAATGATGTTAATTAATTACAATCATTCTTTTAGAAAGCAAAACATCACCTGCTTTAAAATGATAAAGGTATAATCCTGAACTGAAATTGGATAAATCAATTAGTTCATTGTAGGATCCTTTAGGTAGATTTCCTTCAAAGTTATCATAAACCATTTCTCCTAAATCATTATAGATTTGAATGGATACATCAGCATTGTTTGCAAGTGTATATGAGATTGTGGTTTGTTCCTTACAGGGATTAGGGTAGTTTTGGTGAAGTTCAAAATTGTTTATCGGGTTTTTATCTGCGATTCCAATGGCCAGATCAGTTATTCGAAAATCATCCATAATCCAGCCATCATAACCCCAGGCATTGAAACCGCTGGTAAATGAAAATCTAAATTGAATGAAGTTTCCCCCTAAAGTGAGATTTGATAGGTCATACTTAGATAAAACCCAATCGCTTGTTTCATTTCCTTGCCATCCCGGTCTACTTTGTACATTACTTGCACTTGATATTTGCCACTCGGTATACCAATTTTCACCAAGGGGATCAAAGGAATATCCCAATACAGTCCAGGTAAATCCATCATTAGTACTATAATCTATTCGACCTCCATCCTCAAAACCAATGTCATACATGTGATAAAATGATAACTCAGGTTGAGTAATAATGGAAAAATCAAATTTTGGACTATAAAGTGCAGAACGGCTATTTTCTCGATAATCCATACTTGTTTGAGTTATATATGCCTTGCTGCCGCTATAAGTATTATTGAAATAACTTTTACTCAGAGGTTTGCCAAGAAGCCAATCATCGTAAGGAGTGATACCTGTGTTTCCTATTGTAAGCTCAGCTTTATGGTACCATTGAGTTGCAGTTACTGTTTCAAAATCTTCCTTATAGGGATATTGAAATATTGCAGTGATTACGTCAAATGAGTTATATGTATTAGGGGCATTGGAGGGATGATAAGCAGTGTTACCGAATCCACTAGCATCTATGGCCTCAATGTAATAATCTACAATAGATCCTTGATTTTGACCTGGGATGGAATAAGTATAAGTATTTTCTGTCGTATTGGTCATTGCGTTTGGCCCGTTCCACGTGCTTTCATCAACTCTGTAATAAACAACTGCAGAATTAAGTCCGGAGGAATCTGTAATTGTTGCACTTACCTTATATGATTCTGTAGATCCCGAATTGGATAATGCGGTATGGATAATTACAGGAGGATCATATTCTCCAGACTGGGTAACTGTTAAAACTACATCATCAATTAACCAACCATAAAAATTCCTTGAGTCATCAGAATTTAAGTAAAACCTGATCTTTACATCATCAAAACCATTCCCTGTAAATGCACTTAAATTGAACGACTCACTTTTCCACCAACTGCTGTCAGGAGTGGCCTCTACGTTAAACTCCCATCCAGAATAAGATCCATCGAAAAAGTTGGAACCATATAACAAAATGCTATTTCCTGTATAATAGTTTGTATCTAGTTTCGTCCATGTTGCACCTCCATTAGTTGATATTTGCAAATATGCCTGATCTGCAATTTCAATTTTTGCAATGTGCTGAAACTCTAACTTTGCACCTGAATATGAACTAAGGTCAACGGAGTTGGTAAGCTCCAAATAGTATTTTGAATCGCTGGTATAAACGCAATGAGCAGCTTGTGTATCCGAATAAGCAATAGTAGAATTCAAACTCCATGCAGATCCCTGCGAATCATCGAAAACCCCTAACCCGGTATTGAAATCTTCATCAATTACCTTTTGGCTGAAAGATGAAAAACTCTGGATGGTAATTGCGGCAAGGATCAAAATATTTTTCATGACAGCAAGTTTTGCTTTTTATCTTATTAACGTTATATGTCCGTGAAATGTTAATGTATTTGCGGTTTCATAAGTTTTCAATTCCACATCTGCAACGTAAAAATAGGTGCCTACTTTACAATCCTTTTTTGTTCTAATATTTGTTCCATCCCATAAGTTATCAATGTCTGAACTTCTTGAAACCAATTGTCCCCATCGGTTGTAAATCTTAATATCTACAGATACAATATTTTGATACACTATTGGGATGAAGGTATTGTGTGAATCATCTTGATTTGGAGTAAATACATTGGGTAATTCAATTTCGGAACAGGTGGTACTAGCCGTATCGCTAAAACTATAATGACATCCGCTTAAACTATCTGTAATATAAGCTTCAACCTGATAATAAATTTGATTGTCCATACATTTTAAACTGTCATGCACAAAAGTTGTATCCGTTGTTGATGAAATAAGTTTTAAAGGAAATACACTTCCGGCATAAACATTATAACCATCTGGTTTCCATAATTTGAAGCTGCTCCATTTTAAATAATTTTTGCTGATACCTGGCAATGCTGTCAGGTCAATGGTGCAGAAAGTAGGGGAGGAGGTGCTTGAGTTTCCGCAACTGTCAACGGATTGTAAAAAGTAACATCCTTTTTTTGAAGCACTGATAGCATTTTGATCGATATATTGAGTAGAATCAGATAAACTGAATGT
>JAESTI010000164.1 GCA_016763665.1 Bacteroidia bacterium
CATCTGCTTTAAATGGGACAACAAGAACGCGTGTGATCATGAAGTATAATGGAGCACCAACAGAATGTGAAACATTTTCTTATGGAGAAGTGGAAGATTACACAGTGAATATTGTAAGCGGAAAACAATTGTCAAGTATTGCTCCTGTTGTATCCCAAAATCTTGCATTTAGAATTTATCCAAATCCAACAAGCGATGTTGCGACAATTGATTTTGAGATTGAAGATCCAAGTAATGCAACACTTATTAGTGTATATGATATTCATGGTAAATTACTAATGGTTGAAAGTATCGATATCAATGGTACAGCCCTGAAATACAGTATGAATTTTGAAAATTTACCAGGTGGTATTTATAGTATAATGATCCAGAATGGAACAACCATAAGGACCAAGAAACTGGTATTAGCCAGGTAAAGTTATTCACCCAAAACTTTTTATATGCTTATCGTCAGGTCTTAATTGACCTGGCGATTTTTTTTGACGCAATTACATTCAAAATATTTTTGACTTTTATTAACCATATTCTTTGCTTTTTAAAGATATTGTTTGGAACTTGTCAAGTTCATATTTATTTACTCTGAAACTAAAATTATAATCATATGAAATGCCCCATTTGTAAACAAGCAGAAATCAATGAAGACTCTACAACCTGCCCGGATTGCAATTCTGATCTGGAAGGATTGTCACACATTAAGAAAATTGGAGAGACGCTAAATAATCAAAAGAAATATTTGATGGGTATTAGTGCTGTTGCTTTGATCGCTGTAATTTTCTTAAGCTTTACGTTGATAAAGGATAACAGTGTTAACCCACCACCGGTTAATAATGAGGAATTGAATAAACTGAAAGCAGAAAATTCAGAGCTATCCGGTAAACTGAAAGATCTCAAGGGAGATATTTCTACAGTGAAGAGTGAACTAGAAGAACTAAAAAAAAAAGAAGCAGAAGAAATAAGTGAAGTTGAACTAGCATCAGAAAATACATCTGAGGCAGAAGTTATTCAAAGTTCAAAACCTGAAGAAACCATACATACAGTTTCAGACGGTGAAACACTATACTTGATCGCTAAGAAATATTATGGTAATGGTTATCATTATAAAAAGCTTGCTTCAGAAAATGACATACCAGATCCTAATCTCATTAGCATCGGTCAAACCTTGAAAATAAATAACAATTAATACAAAAAATACAATCATGTCTGAAAAAATAAATTACATTGAAAAATTAGCTGAAAAAACAACCAGCTATTTATCTGAAATCGTTTCGCTAAAAGGTGAGGTAAAAAATTTGCAGGAGGAAAACGCAAAACTCCATGCGACTATCTCTGCCCTTAACACCGAGGTATCAAATTTAAAGGAAGAAAATGCAAAACTTAAAGCTACTGTCAATACTCTTAACACCCAGGTATCTGATCTAAAGGCAGAAATTTCAAAACTTACTGATGAAAAATCACAACTTACCAAAGAAGTTGCAGGTTTAAAATCAAAAAATGAGGATCTGAATAAAGAACTACTCAATTCGCAGAAAGAAAATTCTGATCTTAATGAAGCATTAGCTACCCAAAAAGATGAAAATGCAAATCTAACCGAAGAGTTGAAAAAAACCGTTTCTGAAACATAAGAACCAAAAAGCAGACCTGAGAAATCAAGACCCCCATCTGTCGGTAGTATGTAGCGTTGGGTTGTGATATCCCAAACGAGGCTGTCTCAAAAGCCAAAAATCCGTATCATTTTGAAAGATTAAGATTGTTATGGAGATAGTTAATTCTATTTTCTAAAATTGTGACACTCTTTAAATTAAGAACCTTTCGGTTCTTTCGTGATTATCTATTTTTTTAATCTTAATCCTGAACAATTTTATGTAAATATGTGACAAACTAATATTTGGCATTAAAATATTTATTAGCCCTTATTATATTTGTTTTACATCCTTTACGTGAAATTATAAACTATTATTAATTAAAATTTAGAAATAAAATGAAATACTTAGTAGCAATTGCATTAATTCTTGGATTTAGTGCATCAATTGGGTTTGCCCAGGTACGTGAAGGCGTAATGTTAAATGAAACAACTGGAAAGCAGGAAACTATGGTTATTTATAACCAATACGTTACAATAGTTCCTGGTGAATCTGTTTATATTCATAACACAGGAACAACCAAGACTATTGTTAACACCAGAGGTGAAGCTCTAGGGATTGTAGTAATTGATGAACTAGTTGAGAAAATTGTGGGAACCGATGACTTACTTGACATTATCGGAGTTGATGACTTAATTGAATCAGGCAGAATTATCGGAGTTGATGACTTATTAGATTTCTAATTGGCAAGATCAATAGGCATTGACGAATTGATTGATTCAATACGTTAAACTTAAGATAGTAAAAAAGGATGCAAGTATTTTGCATCCTTTTTTTGTACTCTTTCTTCCCTACTAGGGCGCATTTGTAATGCATGCTCATCCAAATTAACCAGACGTTTTTTATTCTAATACTTCTCGAAAACCCGTATCTTTGCAAAATGGTACTTCATAATAAATACAATAAGGAAGAACTTAAGGAGAAGCTATATCAAGAAGGTATTTCAAGAAAAACAGTTTCTTATTATAGGTATATTATTATTGAAAATCCTCAGGAATATCGTGATGAGCTGTATATAAAGTTTGATAAGCTAAATATTTTCGGGAGAATTCATCTTGCCAAAGAAGGGATCAACGCACAAATTAGTGTTCCTGAAGCTAATTGGAACAAGTTTACTGAGTTAATTAATCAAGATAAATATACCACAGGGGTTCCTCTAAAAATTGCTATTGAAGATGATGGAAAATCATTTTACAAATTAGCTATTCGGGTTCGTGATAAGATAGTTGCAGATGGCTTAGATGCCGGTACTTTCGATGTAACCAATGTTGGCAATCACCTAAATGCTGAGCAATTCAATAACGCACTTGAAGATCCAAATGCTATCGTAGTAGATATAAGAAACCATTACGAAAGTGAAGTTGGACATTTTGAGGGTGCTATTTGTCCTGATGCAGATACATTTAAGGATGAGCTTCCTATAATTTTGGAAACGTTATCTGATAAAAAGGATAAAAAAATATTGATGTATTGCACCGGTGGAATTCGTTGTGAAAAAGCCAGTGCCTATCTAAAACATCACGGATTTAAAGATGTGAATCAGTTGTATGGAGGAATCATCAATTACACCCAGGAGGTAAAAGAGAAAGGCCTGGAGCAAAAATTTATAGGGAAGAATTTTGTGTTTGATGAAAGATTGGGTGAAAGAATCACTGAAGACATTATCAGTGAATGCCATCAGTGCGGAAAGCAATGCGATGATCATACCAATTGCAAAAATGATGATTGCCACCTGCTTTTTATTCAATGTGAAGAATGTGCTGAAAAACATGATGGATGTTGCACCCTAAAGTGTCAGGAAATTGCTAGCCTGCCAATAGAAGAACAAAGAAAACTAAGAAAGGGAGAGAACAAAACTGATGCTCATTCCGTATATAAGAGTAGGCTCAGGCCTAATTTAAAGGAAATTTTAGCAGCTAAAAAGTAAACCATATTGCAATTTTATAACCTTACCATACTGAGTACACACGGAACAGCTCATGATGAAA
>JAESTI010000165.1 GCA_016763665.1 Bacteroidia bacterium
ATATGGATATGATCCCATCAGCCAATAACTTTGCAGCTCCGCTGTCGATCATTACTTGAGCAATACCCAGTGATGATCCAATCAATAATATTAGATCAAATGGTAAGCTGTTCTTTATTTCCCCAATGTTGGTGAACTTAAGTACCAGGTATATGATTACGGCTAGTAAAAGTGCCTTTAGCAAAGATAATATTCCTAGCGTACTGCAAATTATTGCAGCTAAAAAACAAAAGATTGTTATGACACCTTTCATCCCTAAAAGAGGATTCAGGAAAGGAAGTTTGTTGACAAAGTAGAAGTTGTTGCGGAGGTCTTCTCTTTTTTCAAAGTCTTTCCCGGCTGCAAGAATCAAATTGTCACCTGCTTTTAAAGATATTGAGCCTAATTTGCCTGATAACCTTTCATTTAATCTGCTGATGGCAACCACGGACGCGTCAAATTTTGATCGGAATCGTGCAATTTTCAATGTTTTACCAATTAGATTGGATTGATGTGATATAATGGCTTCTTGCAAATTACCCAATAGTTTTTTGTCGGGCTGGTCAATTATTTCTAATCCATTATAGGCTTCAAGATCTCTTATTCTGTCAATATTCCCTGTAAAAACAAATACATCACCCAGCTCAACAATAAATTGTGGAGACACCGGAGAGATAAGTTTATCTCCTCGGATAATCTCTGCTAAGAACAAGTTATCCATATTACGGATCTTATTCTCAGCAATGGATTTACCAATTAATTCTGAATTTTCGGTTACTTTGGCTTCAAGGAAGTATTTTAAAGCTTGATCATCATTTTCGGTTGGTATAACGGGAAGGATATTATACCCGAAAATCGTCATGTATAGAATTCCAGCGACAGCTGCAGGAATACCCACATAAATAAAATCAAATAGTTTGAATCCCGGCAAACCCTCATCTAGCATCATTCCATTGATTATCAAATTAGTGGATGTTCCAATTAAAGTGACCATGCCACCTAAACTGGCAGCATATACAAGGGGTATTAAATATTTACTTGGGGGATAGTTCTTATTGTTCTTTATAACTCCAAGAAATGATGCAACAATTGCTGTATTATTTAGGAATGCTGATAAAATGGCGGTTAAAAAGGTAAGCTTAAACATTGATATTTTAGGAGTATTTTCCGTAAATATCATTCTTGAAATTTTATTGACTAAATCTGTGCGTTCTACTACTGAAGAAATTACTAATAGCAATACTACTACGAGCAATGCTTCATTGGTAAACTTAGAAAAGACATCGGTAATTGAGATTTGATCAATAAACAGAAAAAGGAATATTGTACCTCCGAATAATAAAGGTGCAGGATATTTACTAATAATTAGTGCCCCAATTAAAATAAAGAAAATTATTAATACAGCTATATCCATCTGTTAAGATCCATATAGAAATTTACGCGTTTCTATGTTAATTTAGATAAATAACGTAAAATTACTTAGCATATGATACAGCTCTGGTTTCTCTGATCACCGTAACTTTGATTTGCCCTGGGTAAGTCATCTCATTCTGTATTTTTTGCGACAAATCGTACGACAGAATCTCGGATTGTTTATCATCCATATCTTCACTACCAACTACTACTCTTAATTCACGTCCTGCCTGGATACAAAATGCTTTTTGAACACCTGGATAGGAAAGAGCTAGTTCTTCCAACTCCTTCAACCGCTTGATATATGATTCAACAATTTCCCTTCTTGCCCCCGGCCTTGACCCTGAAATCGCATCACAAGCCTGAATTAATGGAGAGATCATGTATTTCATTTCAACTTCGTCATGGTGAGCGCCAATAGCATTACAAACTGCAGGATGTTCCTTGTGTTTTTCTGCTAGTTTCATTCCCAATAAAGCGTGAGGCATGTCTGGATCGTCTTCGGGAACCTTCCCAATATCATGCAGAAGTCCTGCGCGTTTAGCCAGTTTGACATTAAGTCCAAGTTCTGCGGCCATTGTAGAACATAGTTTAGCAACTTCTCTTGAATGCTGTAGCAAATTTTGGCCATAGGATGATCTGTAACGCATTCTGCCAACCATTCTTACTAACTCAGGATGGAGTCCGTGTATGCCAAGGTCAATTACAGTTTTTTGTCCAATTTCTACAATTTCTTCTTCTAATTGCTTTTTTGTTTTGCTAACAACTTCTTCAATGCGTGCTGGATAAATACGGCCATCTTGAATCAACCTGTTGAGAGCTAATCTAGTGGTTTCTCTTCTTACCGGATCAAAACCAGAGAGTAGAATGGCATCTGGTGTATCATCTACAATTATTTCACATCCGGTTGCAGCTTCAAGTGCACGAATATTTCTTCCTTCGCGGCCAATAATTTTTCCTTTTAGTTCATCACTATCCAGATGAAAAACTGTAACAGTATTTTCAATTGCAGTTTCTGCTGCTGTTCGTTGTATTGATTGGATAATTAATTTCTTAGCTTCCTTATTGGCAGTAAGTTTGGCTTCCGCCACAATATCCTTAATATCTGATAGTGCTTCTGTTTTAGCTTCCTCCTTAAGTGCGTTGATCAGCTGCTTTTTAGCATCATCAGCGGATAAGCCGGCAACATGTTCCAATTGCTCCACATTTTGTTTGTGAAGTTTCTCAATCTCCTCTTTTCTCTTGTTAACAATGTCTATTTGTGCAGTTAAGTTGGTCTTAATTGTTTCAGCTTCTTTTTCTTTTCTTTGAGCTTGCTCTATTGAATGAGATAGGTTTTTTTCTTTATCTCTGAGACTATTTTCTTTGTTATTTAAATCTCTGTTTTTCTCATTAACTAACTTTTCGTGTTGAGATTTCAGTTTAAACATTTCTTCCTTGACTTCAAGGAGTTTATCCTTTTTTAGGACTTCTGCTGCTGCTTTTGATTCATTTAATAGTTTTTCAGTTTGAATTTTAGTTGATTCAATTTGTTTTTTTGATGCTTGCTTCACCATGAACCATCCTAAACCTACTCCTACTATTAATGAACAAAGTGTTATGACTACTAAATAAATTTCCATAATCTTCTAATTTAATTCACAATGATCTTTTCTATTCTAACTTTTACCCATAAAAAAACCGCGACATATTCTTGTAATACAAATTATTTTTGAAAAACTTCAAAAATAAACATTGCTGGGGCTGCCTTGTTTTTTTAACGTCCACTGTCCCTAAAGGGAATTCCTAATGAAAGGAATTGAGGCCTGTTATACGAACAATAAGCTTGTTCCCCAAATTAAATAGTGTTAAGTTTTTTAAAATTCTTGCACTACAAGTAATAAATCGCGGTAACTTTTTCGCAACTTATAAATATGTAAAAGAACGAAAGCCCTAGTAATAACTAGTGACTATTTAAATTGCTTTTTAGCTTGGTATCAATATCGTCAATCATTCTGGTCAAATCCTCATCCTCTATATAATCCTTACTTTTCAATTCTAAATTCTCAGTTGTAAGTTTTATCGCAAGCATAGATAAAAGATCTTGCTTATCCTTTACCGCATAGTTACTTTGAAACTCCTTTAACTGCTCATTGATCATCTTCGCTGCCTTTCTAATTCCTTCTTCTTCCTCTAATTTTACTTTAAGAGGGTATAGCCTGTCTGCAATATTGACCTTAATTGATATTTCCTGTGCTAATTCGTTACTCATTTAATAGTGCAATACACTTGTCTATTTCTCTTACAAACTCGTTAATCTTTAGTTTAACTTCAGTTGAACTTTCTGTTCCTTTAACTGCGTTAACAATTTTTATTTTCTTATTTTCTTCTTCTAGTGATTTAAGTTTATCTGAAAAAGTTTCATTTTGTAATTTAAGTTCCTTGTTTTCTGTATGTAACTGTTGACTCCTGATATTAAAATCCTTATTAAGATCGACTAAATGATCTATGTTGTTTTGGATATTATTAAGTTTAACAGTTAAAGTTTCCATACAACTTTAATTAAGGTAAAGTTAGATAAACATATGTATAAATGCAAACTACATTATAAGTCTCTCGGTAAGAAATAGTTACCTTATTTCTGCATTAATTTCTTTTGAATAACGTATTACGAGCTTGTCTATTACCTGATCAACTTCTGCGTCAGTTAGCGTTTTGTTATTGTTTTGTAAAACAATGCTTATTGCGTAAGACTTTTTCCCTTCAGGAATTTGTTTTCCTTCATAAATATCAAATAGATCAACACTTTTAATTATTTCGTTGTCAATATTTATTGCAATCTTTTTAATATCTGCAAAAGGAATATCTTTATCAATCAATAATGCCAGATCTCTTCTAACCGCAGGGAATTTAGGAACTGGTGCGTATTCTATAGATTTGTTTTTTAGCTCTTGCATTAGCAACTGCCAATCTAATTCTCCATAGAATACTTCTTGATCAATATCAAATACTTGTAATGCTTTTTTCTCAACTTGTCCAATTATTGCGAGGATCTTGTTCTCACTGTTTTGATATTCAATGTATTGATTAAGGAGTGTGTATTTCCCAGTGTAAGATTCATGATAGTTTAAGCCCAAACAATCTAAGATATTCTTAACGCAAGCTTTTAAATAGTAGATTTTCCCATCTATATTTTTAGAGTGTATATTTATTTTGTGCTTTTTCCCTGTTGTAAAAAGAGCTAAATGAGGTGTTTCAATAAAGTGGTTCTTTTGTTTATTATAAGATTTGCCAAATTCAAAAAACTTTAAATCATTTGCCTGGCGATTGATATTGTGACGAATAGATTCTAATCCACTGTAAAG
>JAESTI010000166.1 GCA_016763665.1 Bacteroidia bacterium
CAAAGCAATAGGCTTATGCCCGCATCTCTGAAAATGGACCAATAACATAATCGGTACCATACTTCCAATATGTAATGAAGTAGCAGTTGGATCAAAGCCTATATAACCAACAGCCATACCTTTATTTAAAGTCTCTTCTGTCTCCGGCATGATATCATGGATCATGCCCCTCCAAGTTAGTTCTTCAACGTAATTCATTCATCCAAAATTTATCTTTCAAAGATATAAAATTAAGGGTGATTAGCTTTTATGGATGATAATTAAGTAGCTTTGCAGCCCATGAAATTATCGGGCATTTTACATAGATTATTAGTCTGGAGGATCAAGCATATTAACACAAGAGATTTTGTGCTTATTCTAAGTGTTTTTATTGGGATTTTCTCCGGTTTTGCAGCTGTAATATTAAAAACATTAATTCATTACATCCATATTTTTCTCGATAATGCTGTAGAGTCTCAAGGGTTAAATTATTTATATCTGGCATTTCCAATTGTTGGAATCTTACTCACTGTAATCTATACCCAAGTATTTCTGGATGGCAAACTTGGCCGGGGAGTTTCCAATATACTTTATGAAATTTCTAAAAAGGCAAGCATCGTGCGCAGGGATAAAATGTATTCCCATTTGATCAGTAGTTCGCTCACCGTTGGGTTTGGAGGGTCTGTTGGTTTGGAGGCTCCTATAGTTGTAACAGGTTCAGCTATTGGCTCAAATTTAGGGAATGCCATGCACCTGGATGCTAAAAAAAGGCAGCTATTAATAGGGTGTGGAGCAGCAGCAGCAATATCTGCGATCTTTAATGCCCCTATTGCAGGAGTTCTTTTTGCGTTAGAAATATTGTTGGTCAACTTAAGCGTACCTTCTTTTATTCCTTTAATGATCGCTTCGGTATTTGGACACTTGGTGTCTAAATTATTTTTAGGTGAAGAAATTCTTTTTTATTTCCTGATAAAAGACAATTTCTTAATAGGTGATGTACCTTATTTTATAATACTTGGAATCGTTACAGGTTTGCTTGGTCTATTCTTTACCCGTATTATCTTTAGTATTGAAAATAGAGCTAAATCATTCACACAACCGTATATGAAAGCCATTATTGGAGGATTGAGTTTAGGTATATTGATTTTCATTTTCCCTCCATTATACGGTGAAGGATATTATGCAATTAAAGCAATTCTATCGGAAAGCCCCTCACGGTTATTAGAAAATAGTTTATTTATCAGTTTTTACTCCAACCAATGGATGGTGCTCTTATTCATTGTCTCATTAGTTTTCATTAAAGTATTTGCAACCTCATTTACGGTAGGTGCAGGAGGCAATGGGGGAATATTTGCACCATCATTGTTTATAGGAGCCCTTTCCGGATTTTCAGTTGCACGTATTTTCAACCTGTTAAAATTGGATATTAATTTATCTGAAAGCAACTTTACTCTTGTCGGTATGGCAGGTGTTTGCGCTGCCATGTTACGAGCACCTTTAACCGCTATATTCCTAATTGCAGAAATAACGAGCGGTTACGAATTGTTCGTACCAATTATGCTTGTTTCAGCAATAGCTTATATCACTGCTTCCTATTTTGAACCGCATTCACTATATACGAAAAGGCTTGCAATTAAAGGTGAATTATTAACTCAAGACAAAGACAAAACAGTTCTAAGTAATTTGAAAATTGAAAAAATGATCGAAACTGATCTTTCATTAGTACCAATTGAAACAAAGCTTGGTGAACTGACAGAAATAGTTGCTAAATCAAAGAGGAACATTTTTCCAGTTATCAATGAAAATGAAGAATTGTTGGGAATAATATTACTGGATGATATTCGGGAGATCATGTTCAAGCCAACAATGTATGATAAAGTTAAAGTCAGGGAATTGATGCATGCACCTCCTGCAACTATTCTTTACGAGGATAATATGGATCTGGTGATGAAGAAATTTGAAAGAACTGAGGCCTGGAACTTGCCAGTTATAAAAGATGGCAAATATGTTGGATTTTTATCAAAGTCAAATATTTTTTCTCGATATAGGAGATTATTAATTAAGGAAACACAGGATTAATTTGAATTTAAAATTTACGATTTTAGATTTTCAATCTATTTTGTCAAAATATTTTGACGCTGAAAGACACTGAAAACTTATGAATACTTATGTTTTTGAATATCAGCGGAATTCATAAACTATCATAATAAATCAGCGTCCTATTTTAAAACTATATAAAAGAACATCATGGAAGATCTACAAGTACAGCAACACATAGATGCAGAGCTAAAAAGACAACGAGAAGGTATCGAATTAATAGCTTCTGAGAATTTTGTCAGCAAGCAGGTAATGGAAACAATGGGGACTTGCCTTACCAATAAATATGCTGAAGGATTACCCTTTAAACGATATTATGGTGGCTGTCAGCATGTTGATGAAGTAGAGCAGCTTGCTATTGACAGAGCTCGTGAATTGTTTGGTGCAGAATGGATAAATGTTCAACCACATTCCGGTGCCCAGGCAAATGCATCCGTAATGTTGGGAATTTTAAATCCCGGAGACAAGATATTGGGGTTTGACCTTTCACATGGAGGTCATTTAACTCATGGATCACCTGTAAATTTTTCGGGTAAACTATATGAGACTTGCTTTTATACTGTTGATGAAGATACAGGCACAGTTAATTACGATAAACTGGAAGAAACAGCAGTCAAAGAAAAACCTAAATTAATAATTTGTGGTGCATCCGCTTATTCAAGAGACTGGGATTACAAAAGATTTAGAGAAGTAGCTGATCAAGTTGGGGCTGTTTTATTGGCAGATATTGCTCACCCTGCAGGGTTGATCGCTAAAGGATTATTGAACAATCCTATGGATCATTGCCATGTAGTGACTACCACAACTCATAAAACATTAAGAGGCCCACGAGGGGGAATGATAATGATTGGGAAAAATGAAGCAAACCCAATGGGAATATTAACTACTAAAGGAAAAACCAAAAGGATGGGAACTGTACTAGACAGTGCCGTTTTCCCTGGAACACAAGGTGGTCCACTTGAGCATGTAATTGCTGCCAAAGCTGTTGCATTTCGAGAAGCACTTTCAGATGACTTTAAAATATACGGTCAACAAGTGATCAACAATGCCAGCACTATGGCTAAAGCATTTATAGATAAAGGCTACAAAGTAATTTCGGAAGGAACAGACAATCACTTGATGTTAATTGATCTCAGGCCAAAAAACTTAACCGGAAAAGTAGCTGAAGATACACTTATAAGCGCTGATATAACTGTCAACAAGAATATGGTTCCTTTTGATGATCAAGCACCAATGATAACTTCCGGAATAAGAGTTGGAACTGCTGCAGTAACTTCACGAGGAATGAATGAAGATGATGTTCTTCAAGTTG
>JAESTI010000167.1 GCA_016763665.1 Bacteroidia bacterium
TATTCAAATTTATAGAGAAAATAATATGATTGAATGACTATAATTTCGGTTAACGATCAGAACCCTCATAGTCCCCGCTATGAGGGTTTTTTATTTGACCTTATTTGTTATACTTGATTACTCGAAACTGTATTAATTTCGTTTTTAAATTATTATCTTTTTTCGCTTTTATCAAGATTTGCCTAACAATCTTCTTTGATAGATTGGTAAGTCATTCTTATCAAAATCTGCAACCTGTTACTAATGTTTTACGTATTTATTAATAAGTTAGTGCTCATTTCCAGCCGTTAAGGTAGTTTGATCACCCTCAGTTTTATTGCCAATTTTATAAATAACACTGAAATTGGTTAAAATACAATACAAAAGGTTATTAGGAAGATAGCTAGAAATGCGAAAAATCGTTTTACACAAAACAATAAACGTGATCGCTTTTTAAAAAGTTAAAATCCTGACTTCATTACCAAGTAAAATTTGGTATTTAATAAGATATTTGCAATTATTAAGTTGACTGCGAAAATATGATCAAGGTTAATCAGAAAATAGAGAAGTTCTTCAGTAATTTATATTACTCGTTCCCAGTACAGCTATTTCTACTTCAAATGAAGAAGCACCTGCTTCTTTTAACTTTTTGGCTTTTGCTCCTATCCATGATTCTGCAAGCTTCATTTAAGATGTTTGGAATTCCTTACCTTTTTCTGGATCCTGAATATCTGGGTAAGGTTGATTTTTGGAGTTTCCTTGTTTTAGGACTCTTCTTTGGAGGATTCATAATGTCGTACAATATCGCAAGCTATATTTTGAACGGATTTAGATTTCCTTTTCTTGCTACACTTGCGCGACCATTCTTTAAATATTCTTTGAATAACTTTATACTACCGCTCGTCATATTCGTAATTTATTGTATTGCAATTGTTAAGTTCCAAGCCAATAATGAATTGCGGTCAACCTATAGCATTGCATTGCATATATCAGGTTTAACAATTGGCACTTTATCCATCATTATTTTGGTTATCACGTATTTCTTCAATACTAACAAAGACATTTTTAAAATGTTTGGGGTTGAATTCAGTGATCAAAAAAGCAGACTTCAAAAGCATAGAAAAATTGTAATGAAGAAAGACCTTGAATGGAGTAGTCTTCATGAAGAAAGTCAGGATTGGAGAGTAGATAACTACTTGGGATTGGCTCGTTTTCCTTCGATACTGAAATTACAACTGGTTAGAGGAACCGAACATTACGATCCCGAAATTTTAAAATCTGTATTTAAGCAGAACCATAGTAATGCCTTACTTATACAATCCATTGCGTTTGTAACTTTGTTGGCATTGAGTTTATTAAATGATTATTCAATATTTCAAATACCTGCCGGTGCGAGTATTCTTTTGCTGCTTTCAATTATCATGATGTTTCTTGGAGCTGTCAGTTTTTGGTTACGGGGATGGAGAACAACTATATTTATAGTAGTGATCATAATCGTAAACTTCCTATTTGGAAAGGATTTTTTTAATACCACTAAAAAAGCATATGGGTTGGATTATGAATCAGAATATGCTATATATGATAACGATCATTTACTAAAGAATACACATCAGGGAGTTGTTAGTAGTGATATTGAAAATACCATAGAAATATTAAATAATTGGAAAAGGAAAGTATCTAATAATTATCAAAACAGCAAACCAAAGATTGTAATTATAACAGCTAGTGGTGGTGGACTGCGCTCGGCACTATGGACCTTGCGAGCGTTGCAATTTACTGACAGTGTAACAAACGGTAACTTAATGGACCATACTGCTTTAATTACAGGAGCTTCAGCCGGACTCATCGCTGCTAGTTATTATAGAGAACTTTATTATCAGCAAAATATTGGGAAGCTGAAAAGTCGCTACAATGAGGAATATCTTGATAACCTGTCCAACGATATGTTGAATCCTGTGGCTTTCAGTATGTTCGTTAATGATATGTTCCTACCTATCCAGAAATTCAATGACGGTAAATACAGCTACATAAAAGACAGGGGATATGCATTTGAACAACAAATTAACAAAAATACCAACTATTTACTTAATAAAAGACTTGTAGATTATATAGAAATCGAAAGAACTGCCGAGGTCCCTATGGTTATCATTACTCCCACTATTTTAAATGATGGTAGGAAATTGCTCATCTCACCTCAACCGATAAGTTATCTTACCTCTGCTGCGCACAGCACCTATAATTATTCTACAGATATTGATGCTGTTGAGTTTACCCGCTTTTTTGAAATGCAAGATGCATTTAATTTAAAATTCACAAGTGCACTGCGCATGAGTGCTACTTTCCCCTATGTAACTCCAACCATATCATTACCCAGTGTACCGTTAATGGATGTGATGGATGCAGGTATACGCGACAATTATGGAATGGAAACAACTATTCGTTTTTTAAATGTTTTTAAAGACTGGATCAGTATTAACACTAGTGGAATCATTCTTGTACAAATAAGAGATACAGAAAAAATACGGCCTATTGAAGAAACCAAAACAAAATCCATACTTGATAAATTCTTTAACCCGTTAAGTGGATTTACCAATAATTGGTCGAAGTTTCAGGATTACAACCATGATAATTTTATTTATAGTGCAAAGGCTTGGTTTCCAGGTAATATTGATGTGATCAGGTTTCAATATATTCCTGAAAATATTCATGAAAAGGCAGTCCTAAGCTGGCATTTAACCACAAGGGAAAAGCATAAAATAAAACGTTCTATTTTTAGAATACAAAATCAAAAAGCTGTCAATAAACTGAAAGCACTTTTGCATGTAGGTCAGGGGCCGCTTATTACGGAAAATATGAGTACTGAGGGTACGAATTAAACTACTACCGGCTTAAAGTCAACTGAAGAACCTGTTTGCCGACAAGGAGGTTGAATAACGAACATTCGAATAATGAATAACGAAGTAATTTCCATATAAATAATTTTTTACACCTTCGCCTTCGTTTGTGTCCGCACAAACGATAACCAATTTGTTGATGGAGACACAAACAAAGGCATAAAAAAGCCGAAGCAGGAGGACACTTGCTTCGGCTTTTAGTTTGTTAAACAGTTGGTTAATCTACATTGTCATGCAGAAACGAATTGTTATTAGGGCGCAAATTGGTATCACCATTCTCGTTACCATCAGCATCATCGCTTAGTGTAAACCTTGACATTTGCTCTTCAGAAGAATGAGGGACATTATCTAAGTCCACATTTTTTCTAACATAAGCGGGTTCTTTTTCTAAATCAGTAACACCTGAAGGAGTTCTCAATTTCATACTCAAGTCTTTCAACCTATTGATTCTTTCCTGAGATTTTTGCTCTAACTCTTCATTAGAAACTTCTTCTCTATTAATTGTCGGCTCCTGAGGCCCGGTAACAACTTCATCGGTTTTTTCATGAATGCCTTTCGCATCGTCTTTAAATTCAGTTTTTTGCCACATCCCTTTAGCATGGTCAAACATAAAAGTTCCTTGAACAATGTTTTTATCCTTTTCTTGTTTTAATTCTGGTTCCTCTTGGTTTTCCTCATCCATATTCAGAGTATGTACTGTTCTTTCATTTACATCTTCATCCAACATTCTAACAACTTTTTCAGGAGTTCCGTTTTGCTCTTTAAAGAGCTGATCATTGGTTTTAAAGCCAGTTGCGATAACAGTAACCCCCACTTTTTCTCCCAATGATTCATCGGTTCCATTACCCCAGATCATTTCAGCAGAAGAACCGCATTCGGTTTGAATATATTCAGTTATTAGACTGATCTCGTCCATTGTTATTTCTCTGGCACCAGAAGTAATGTTAAGCAAGATATCATTAGCACCAATAATGTTGTTATCATTTAATAAAGGAGAATTGAGTGCTAATTCAACCGCACGTAATGCTCGATCTTCTCCTTCGGCAGTTGCAGATCCCATTATTGCTACACCACTGTTAGTTAATACTTTTTTAACATCTTTAAAATCAACATTGATGTAACCGGCAACTGTAATTATCTCAGCAATTCCTTTAGCTGCAGTGGTCAGTACATTATCTGCATGACTAAAAGCTTCTGATAATGTGAGGTTACCGTATACTTCTTTTAATTTATCATTGCTTATGATCAATAATGAATCAACATTGTCTTTTAAACTGGCAATTCCTTCCATGGCCTGGCTTCTTCTTAAACTACCTTCGAACCCAAATGGAAGGGTTACTATGCCAACTGTAAGAATTCCAAGTTCTCTGGATGCCTTTGCAATAACAGGTGCCCCTCCGGTTCCGGTTCCACCACCCATACCCGCGGTAACAAATACCATCTTGGTATTATCACCTAGAATTAGGTTTATGTCTTGCAAACTTTCTTCTGCAGCCAACTTGCCTATTTCAGGGGTTGAACCTGCACCCATTCCTTCGGTAAGGCTAGCACCAAGTTGTACTTTGTTTGGCACCGGACTTAAATCCAATGCTTGTTGATCTGTATTGCAAATGACAAAGTTGACACCTGTAATACCTTGATTGAACATGTGGTTTACAGCATTGCTGCCTCCCCCACCAACACCAATCACTTTTATGATCGATGATTGTTCTTTTGGTAAATCAAATTTCATTTTTAGTCCTCCGTTATTTAATTTTAATTGAAATATTTAAAAATTGTAAAATTTATTTTTCAAAATCTTTGTCATCCTCAAGTAACCACTCTTGCCCCTTTTTGATAATTGAATCAATCCATTTTCCACTGCTACTCCTTTGTGAATGTGATGCAACCAACTGCTCATTTTGCCTATCGAGTGATAAAAATCCATTGATTACCAATCCTACACCAGTGGAACACATGGGACTTTTAACTTCTTCGATCATCCCTTTTGTTAAATGCTCGTTGGGATACCCAACACGTGCATCCATACCTGTTACA
>JAESTI010000168.1 GCA_016763665.1 Bacteroidia bacterium
TGGAACTTATAGTAAGGACATTATGTATCTCAGTTGTTTCATCTAAAGAAATACCAATGTGATCATCATCAAAATATCTGAAGTTAATTTGTGCCTCCAGGGCATGGTTTTGGATAATGGATTTCTTTCCGTCAACTTTTATTTTTAATGTATCGAAATAATTTTCGTTTATTTGGTCGTACCCATATTTGGATAGATCAGAGGCTAATTTTTGTGTTAAACCGTGAACCTTTGATGCGATATTCTTGATTCCTTCAGGGCCGTAATAAACACCATACATTCCTGCAATAACTGCTAATAGAACTTGTGATGTACAAATATTCGATGTGGCCCGTTCTCTTTTAATGTGTTGTTCACGGGTTTGTAGTGACATACGATATGCTGTATCCCCTTGCGAATCTTTGGATTTACCGATTATCCTTCCGGGAACTTGCCTTTTATATTCTTCTTTTGTTGCAAAATATGCTGCATGGGGGCCACCATATCCAAGCGGTACACCAAATCTTTGTGTGGTACCTACAACTATATCTGCACCGAGTTCACCGGGAGGTGTTACAAGTGCAAGGCTCAGTAAATCTGCTGCAAAACAAACAGTAATACCATTTTCATGTGAAGCAGTTACCAGATTTTGGTGGTCAAAGATTGCTCCATCAGTATCAGGATATTGAATCAATGTACCAAAGATCTCATCACTTGGATTATAATCTTCACATTTTCCAACTTTCAATTCAATATTTCTTGGAATAGCTCTTCCCTGGAGAACATCAATAGTTTGAGGATGACATTTATCAGAAACAAAAAATGTATTGGCATTTTTCTTCGGCCCTTTCCTTAAGTTATGCATCATAATCATTGCTTCGGCAGCAGCAGTCGCCTCATCTAGCAAAGAAGCATTGGCTATTTCCATTCCTGTCAGATCAATAACCATTGTTTGAAAAATGATCAGTGCTTCTAATCTTCCTTGAGCAATTTCAGATTGATATGGTGTGTAAGCAGTGTACCATCCTGGATTTTCGAGTATGTTCCTTAGAATAACCGGAGGAGTAATACAATTGTGGTATCCCATTCCAATGTATGAACGGAATATATTGTTTTTATTGGCCAGTTTTGTTATATGATCTATAAACTCTTTTTCAGTTTGAGCCGGGGCAAGTTCAAGGTTTTTTGAACTTTTGATGTTTTCAGGAATAGTTTCACGAATCAGTTCATCCAATGATCCTAAACCAATGCTTTCCAGCATTGCCAAGCTTTCTTTTTCATTAGGGCCTATATGCCTGCTTGCAAACTCTTCTTTTGCTTTATAATGGATTTTCATTTATGAATGTCAGTAAATGAGTTATTACTTTAATTTAAAGAACTGCAAAAGTAGTTATTCTTACCGATTTTTAGTAGAATAAAATGTTAATTATCATTCATTAATATCTACTTACTTTGTAAGCAAATAATGCGGTTATTCAATTGTACCTATCAGTGATGAATATTTTCTCAAAAGAAAGAAATATTATAGAAGATGTTCAATATTATCCCTTAGAGCCAACTGATAATAATTGGATATTCTTTGTTCTTATTGCAATCACTGGATTGTTAATATATAGCCGCATTGGACATGGTGAAAGTTATAACAAGATCATGAATTCTGTTTTAAACAATTCAATTGCAAAGCAGCTCATCAGAGATCAACACATACTGGTAAAGAAAACTATTTATCTCTTAAATATCATTTTTGTATCCACTTTTGCATTGCTTATTTACCATATAAGTAATCACTATAGTTGGAATATATCGTATAACGGTTTTTTGAGGTATTTGATAATAACTGTAATTATTACTTTGGTTTATTTTGGACGATTAATCTTGCTTAAGATATTGGCATTCATCTTTAATTTAAGACCTCCCGTAGATGAGTATATTTATTACATTACTTTAAGTAATAACTTGTATGGTTTTATTTTGCTTCCTGTTATAGCAATACTTTCATTTGTTGACTTTGGATTGTATTTACCAATATTTCATGTTGCACTAGTGTTGACTCTATTAATGTATTTACATAGGTATTACAAAGGATTAAGTATAAGCAGTTTACACATTAAGTTTCATAAATTTTATTTTTTTATATATCTTTGCGCCTTTGAAATTATCCCGTGGTTAATTTTTTATAAGATCTTCAAGATTTTTATACTTACTGCTAACACTTAAAACCTTTGATGTATGGGGCTGGCAATTAAAAAGAAAACCAATTCTAATCCAAAACAAGTAAAAAAAATACTCGTTTCTCAACCGAAACCGGAAACAGAAAAATCACCATATTTTGACTTAGCGAAAAAATATGGACTTCAAATAGACTTTCGACCTTTTATACATGTGGAAGGAATCGAGGCGAAGAAATTTAGAAAATCTAGAATAAATATTTTAGATCATACTGCTATAATTTTTACAAGCAGAAATGCTATTGATCATTTCTTTAGAGTTTGTACTGACCTACGAATAGAAATTCTAGCAACGATGAAATATTTTTGTATTTCGGAAGCAGTTGCACTATATCTTCAAAAATATATTCAATACAGAAAACGTAAAGTCTTTTTTGGAAAGCAAACCACTTCGGAACTTCTTGAAGTTATTAATAAGCATCCAGAGGAAAAGTATTTATTTCCATGTTCTGATATTCACAAAAAAGATATTCCTGATTTCTTAAAGGACAATAATTTTACTTTTTCAATAGCTGTTATTTATAGAACAGTAGCCAGTGATCTTTCAGATCTTGAAAAAGTAGATTATGATATGATAGCGTTCTTTAGTCCATCTGGAGTGAAATCATTATTCAAGAATTTCCCTGATTTTAAGCAGAACGACACTCGTATAGCCGCTTTTGGTCCTACTTCTCATAAAGCTGTTTTAGATGCAGGTCTTATTCTAGATGTTCAGGCACCTATGCCTAATGCTCCATCTATGACGATGGCTATTGAGCAGTATATTAAGAGGGTTAATAAGTAAATTCTTATTCTTTCGAGCCTAAACTTCTCTTTACTAAGTAAATTATTCCTAGTGAAGATATTACTATCAAAATGATAGGTAATAGTTTGTATCCTTTTTCCATTGTAGGTTCGGCTATAAAATCCCAAATATTTTGCGCATTCATTCCCAACCAGAAAAAAAGTAAACTTCTGGGTAACATTCCTACAATACTTCCAATAATATATTTACTCCATTTGATATTATAAATCGACAATGCGAGATTCAGCATTGCAAATGGCATTATAGGAGACAGTCGTGATAGAACAATAAATTCAAATTGCCTTTTTTCTAAATTCTCGACCAGATTTGGTTTTTTAAATAGATCATTAATAGTTTTTTTGATAGAATCAGGCTTTATGGATTTGCCAATTAATAACCCTAGTATTGAAGCAATTGTATAGGCCAATATTAATCCACCAAGTCCAGCCCATGAGTAAAAATATCCTGATAAAGCAGCAATATAAGTGCTTGGGGTCAATGCTACTGCCATTGTAATGGTCGAAACGGAAAAGAACAAAAATGGAGATCCTTCAATATAGGTTTCGTAATCTTTAAAGAACAGCAATGTAAAAGAAGAAACAGAAACAGGTAGAATTGTAAATAAAATAAGACCGGCTAGGTAGCCTTTCTCCGTTTTTAGTTTATTCAAACGAGTAGGGAATTAATCTAATAATATTAAAGGATCATTTTTATCTACTTTGTCACCGACCTTAATATTAACTTGTTTAACAACTCCATCACTGGGGGATTTTAGTACGTTTTCCATTTTCATTGCTTCAAGTATCAAAACTCCATCCCCTTCTTTAATAGACTGTCCTTTCTTAACCATTGTTTCAAGTACCAAGCCAGGCATAGGTGCTGTGATAACATTTTCTTTGCCGTTGTTAACTGTGTCCATACCTAAACTTTCCAGTAGTTGATCATATTTGTCCTTTACATTTACTTTGTAAGTGGTTCCATTAACTTCAATGTCGAATGATTTGGATTCATGATCTGCAGAAATGATGTTAAGGTTAAAGGACTTGTGATTTTGTAAAATATTAAATTGATTGTCTGATATTTTGATAAGATCAAACAAGTAATCTTTGTTGTTGATAGTAGCTGACCCATCATTTAACTCAACATTATAAAGATCTTTGTTATTTACTGTTATTTTATACATAAATTTGTCTCGCCTATTTGGCGAATATAAGTAATTTGGAATAACTTAGTAAATGTTAATATTCACTTACTTATATTCTAGTTTGCAAGGAAATCAAAATAACCCCACTACCCCAATGCGCTGTATTATTGTTTTGTTTATGGTCTTATTTTTTGCTGGGTGCTCTACAAATAAGAGAATAGGCAGCTCTGCAAATAGCGTTCTATTAGATACTGTTCAGGTAATCGAGGAGCGTGTCCAGAAAACATATAAACCTTCTGAAAAAAGGGTGGTGGATCTGATCCACACCAAATTGGATCTCACATTTGATTGGAACAACAGGTATGTGAATGGGAAGGCTGAGCTTCAATTTGTGCCTTATTTCTATCCGATCAATGAGTTTAATATTGATGCGAAGGGAATGGATATTCATAAAGTTGAGTTGATATTAAGGGATAGTAGTAAGAAGTTGGGCTATAATTATGATAGCTTAAAGATCAAAGTATTTTTAAATAAACAATATACACGCAATGATACTTTCGCTTTATCCATTGAATATACAGCCAAAACATATGAATTAGAAGTTGAAGGAAGTGAAGCCATCACTGAAGATAGAGGACTATATTTTGTTAATCATGATGGTAAAGAGGAAAGTAAACCTATGCAAATATGGACTCAAGGAGAAACAGAAGCTAACTCTTGTTGGTTTCCGACAATAGATGCTCCTAATGAAAAGATGACTCAAGAAATATATCTTACAGTAGATGAGAAATATAAAACAGTTTCTAATGGACTTTTGATCTATTCAACTATAAATGGTGATGGTACCAGAACAGATTATTGGAAACAAATGTTACCCCATTCGCCATATCTTGCAATGATAGCTGTTGGAGATTATGCTGTAAAAAAGGAGGAGTGGAATGATATTGAAGTAAGTTATTATGTAGAACCAGAATACGAAAAATATATAAATATGATATTTGGGAATACTCCGGAAATGCTCGAGTTTTATTCGAACATACTGGGAGTAAATTATCCTTGGGAAAAATATTCACAGGTAGTTGTAAGGGATTTTGTTTCTGGTGCTATGGAAAATACATCAGCTACAGTTATTATTGAGAAGATCCAACAGACTGAAAGGGAATATCTGGATGGAAACTTTGAAGATTATATTGCCCATGAAATTTTTCATCAATGGTTTGGTGATTTAGTAACCTGTGAGTCATGGGCAAATTTATCTTTGAATGAGTCTTTTGCCACTTACGGTGAATATCTCTGGTATGAATATAAATTCGGACTGGACGAAGCTCAATATAAGTTAGCCGATTTCTTGGCTGGATACTTGTCTGAAGCAAGATTTAAAAAAGTAAATGTCATAAGATATTATCATGATGACAGAGAGGATATGTTTGATTCCCATTCCTATGAAAAGGGAGGCTGCATTTTGCACATGCTTAGAAATTACTTAGGAGACGAGGCATTTTTTGAAGCAATTAAAAGGTATCTGACTAAGTATAGTTTTAAAACCGCTGAAATACATGACTTAAGAATTGTATTTGAGGAAGTATCTGGTGAAGATCTTAATTGGTTTTTTGATCAATGGTTTTTAAGTGCAGGACATCCTGAGTTAGAAGTAGATATTAAATACAATGAACAAGCTAAACAAATTCATATAAATGTATTTCAGTTGCAAGATCTAACAGAAGCTCCATTGTTCAATCTGCCAATTAAAGTGGATTTGTATTATAAGGATACAGTAATAAGGCATTCAATTAAAATTGAAGAAAAAAATGAAGATTTTAATCTGCCAGCTAATTCGGAGCCTTTATTAGTGAATTTTGATGCAGATAAAGTTTTACTGGGGACCAAATATATTTCCAAACCTTTGGAACAATGGGTGTATCAGTATTATAACACCTCCTATTATTTAGATAAGTATGAGGCTTTGGAGTTTATAGTCGATGAAGGAACTCATGGAGTATCTCAAGGCATTTTAATTAAGGCATTAAATGATAAATTTTGGGGGTTAAGAGTTTTTGCAGTTTATGAAATTAATATTTCCCAGGATTCTTCAGAGGTGATAAAAAATATGTTAGTGAAATTGGCTAGATCAGATAAAAACTCTGATGTCAGATCTGCGGCAATAGAAAGATTAGAGGAATATGAAGATACAGATCTCATAGGTGTTTTTGAATCTACTATAGAGACAGACAGTTCTTATATGGTTATTGCTTCAGCATTGCAGTCGTTAACAAAGTTATCACCTGAAAAGGGAAAAGCCCAGGCTGACATTTTGGTAAAAAAGGAAGACAATGACGAACTGAATAGAAAGATTGCTAAAATTTATTTAAAACATGGAGATGAATCTAACAATTCATATTTGCTAGATATAATCCAGGATAAGAAGACAAGAAGCAAATACTTGTTAATTGCCGATTATGGAGACTTTCTATCTAAAATGAATGACGATGTGATTGACAGTAGTTTAGAAGTTCTTCAAGATATTGGTACTAACGATAAGAACTGGCTTAACAGGTATGCAGCAACACAATCGATAAACAAAGTTATAACCAAATATAGAGAGGATGAAGTAGTTGCAAATGGCATGCTAAGTAAAGAAATTGACCAAGAGTCTGATATTAAGGACGTTACAGATAAGTTAAAAAATGCCAAAGACAAGATAAGTAGGTTGGAGGAGATTGTTGAGGCAATAAAATCCAATGAAAAAGATGAAACCCTGGTAAAAATATATGAAAACAATGTGGATATAAGTGATGTGATGGATTAGTGTAAGAATGTTATTATAAGTTTTCTATTTGAAAAATCTAAAAAAACTTGTAAATTTGCACTGGTTTTTAAATATGAATTGAATTTAGAGGGGGCATCAAGTCCCCTCTTTTATTAGTTATTAGTCAATAAACCATGATTGAGCAAAAAGTAGAGCAAGTAGTAAAGGAGTTTTTAGCTGACGAGAGCACTTTTTTGGTTGATGTTGAGGTACACAAGCAAAAGATAACTGTATATCTTGATGGTGATAAAGGAATTACCATTGCAGAATGCACTAAAGTATGCAAGTTTTTAAGAGTGAACTTTGAAGAAGAGGGGACTTTAGATGATTATGAAGTTGAGGTAACATCTACTGGTATAGATAGACCTTTAAGATTAAACAGGCAATATGTTAAAAACGTTGGCAAAAAAGTAGAAGTGACTTTACAAGATGGTACCATCACAAAGGGTAAACTGGAAAAGGTAGATGTTGATAAGATCTTAATTAATGAGGAAGAAAGAAATGGGCAGTCAGCAGAATTAAAAGAATACTTATTTGATAATATAAAACAAACTAAATTAGAAATATCATTTTAGAAAGCATGGAAGAAGCACCAGTTAATTTAATTGACTCGTTCTCAGAATTTAAGGAGTTAAAAAACATTGATAGAGCAACTTTGATCAGTGTACTAGAGGATGTTTTTAGAAGTATGCTACGTAGAAAATACGGATCAGATGAAAGCTTTGATGTCATTATTAATACAGATAATGGTGACTTAGAGATATGGCATAGGAGAACTATTGTAAAAAATGGGAAAGTAGAAGATCCGGTAATGGAAATAAGTCTGAAAGATGCATTAAAAATTGAAGATGATTTTGAAGTTGGCGAGGAAACAATTGAGGAAGTCAAAATGGAATATTTTGGTAGAAGAGCAATTTTAGCTGCGCGACAAACATTAATATCTAAAGTTCTTGAATTAGAAAAGGATGATATCTATAAAAAATATAAAGACCGAGTAAGTGAAATTGTTGCAGGAGAAGTTTACCAGGTATGGAAAAAGGAGATACTTATTTTAGATGATGAAGGCAATGAATTGATTCTTCCTAAGTCTGAACAAATACCTGCTGATTACTTCAAGAAAGGGGATACAATTAGAGGTGTTGTTTTAAGAGTAGAAATGTTGAACAGTAATCCAAGGATTATTATTTCCAGAACGTCAACTGTATTTTTAGAAAGATTATTTGAACTGGAAGTTCCTGAAGTATTTGATGGCTTGATCACTATAAAAAATATTGTAAGAGAACCGGGTGAAAGAGCAAAGATAGCAGTTGAGTCATATGATGATAGAGTTGACCCCGTTGGAGCTTGTGTGGGAATGAGAGGTTCAAGAATTCACGGAATTGTAAGAGAGCTGAGAAATGAGAACATTGATGTGATCAACTTTACTAACAATACTACGTTGTTTATTCAGCGCTCTTTAAGTCCTGCAAAAATTTCTTCAATTCAAATTGATGATGATAAAAAAAGAGTGTCAGTATATCTGAATCCTGATCAAGTACCTTTGGCAATTGGAAAAGGTGGTTATAATATAAAATTAGCAGGGCAACTAACTGGATTTGAAATTGATGTTTACAGAGAATCAGATGAAGATGGAGAAGACATTGATATTGAGGAATTTGCTGATGAAATTGAAAACGACATCATTGATGCGTTAAAAGCAATTGGATGTGACACTGCAAAAAGTGTATTGGCATTAACAAAAGATGATCTTTTAAGACGTACAAAGTTAGATGAAAAAGTAATAGAAAAGGTTTTTACAATATTAAACACAGAATTTGAAGAAGAAGAAAGCTAAAAACTTGTAAAGAAATAAAAAGTGCAAAAGAACTGGTTAAGAAGTACAGGTTGTTTTTTTATGAGATCTAATTATCAAAAACTAAAATTACAGGATACCAAATAAGCATGGCCGAAGAAAAGAAAAAAAGCATCAGGTTGGCAAGTGTAGCTAAAGAGTTAAATGTTGGAATAGCTACAATTGTTGAGCATTTAGCTGAAAAGGGAATTAAGTTAGATAACAAACCTACAGCCAAGCTTTCAGATGAGATATATGAATTATTGCTTGATGATTATCAAGGTGATAAGAAAGCTAAGGAAGCATCTCTTAAGATCAACATAGGTAATGAAAGAAAGGAACAAGGCAACATTGAGATTGGGGATGTTAAGAAAGCAAAATCTAATAGGAAGTTGCCTGATCAAGAAGAAGTACTGATCAAAAATCTGTCTAACTTTAAAGATAACGGAGATGTAGCCGAATCTGAAACGAAAGAGGTTGAAAAAGTTGATAATCGTGACCCGAAAAAGGATTTGAGTGTAAAGGTAGTAGGTAAAATAGACCTTGAAAAAATTGATAAAAAACCTTCAAAAAAGAAGGCAGAAAAAGAAAAGGCTGAGGAACCTGCTGATAAAGTAGAAGAAAAGGATAAAGTAGAAGAAAAGGAGACCACTGATGTTGCTGATGAAGTTGAAGCAAAAGAAGATATTAAACCTGAACAATCTGAAGAAGTTATAAGAGCAAACGTTGAAAAACTACAAGGCCCTACGGTTGTAGGAAAAATTGATCTTCCGGAAAAAAAGCAACCCAAATTGGTGGCTTCCTCTAGTGATAACGATTATCTGAGTAAGAAAAAGAAAAGAAAACGAAAGAAAAAAGCTGATGCCATAGATGTTCGGGACAAGAATGTTCAAAGTCCGGATACTAGAAAGCAAACCAGACAAAGAAAAGGAAAGAAAGATAAACAAGCCGAAGGAGCCTCAGATAAGGAAGTACAAGATCAAATAAAGGAAACTTTAGCAAAACTTGGTGCAACCGGTAAATCAAAGGGTGCGAAACACAGAAGACAAAAAAGAGCAGAGGCTACGGAAGCTCGAGAAAAGGAACAAGAAGAACAGGATGCACAAAAGAATATAATTCAGGTTACAGAGTTTTCTACCGTTAGTGAACTCGCTAAATTGATGGATGTTTCTGTTAATGATATCATCGCTTCGTGCATGGAACTTGGTATTTTTGTTTCCATTAACCAGCGACTGGATGCGGAAACAATGACTGTCGTTTCAGATGAATTTGGATATAAAGTAGAGTTTGTTGATGCGGAGGTTCAGGAAGCAATTGAAGTTGAAGAAGATGCTGAAGCTGACTTACAAGATAGGCCCCCTATTGTAACAGTGATGGGCCATGTTGATCATGGAAAAACATCATTGCTTGACTATGTGAGAAAGACGAATGTAATTGCCGGTGAAGCTGGAGGAATTACTCAGCATATAGGAGCGTATGAAGTTGAATTGGAAAGCGGTAAAATGATCACTTTCATTGATACTCCCGGTCACGAAGCGTTTACAGCAATGCGTGCAAGGGGTGCACAGGTAACAGATATTGCTGTGATCATTGTTGCTGCAGATGACAGCGTGATGCCTCAAACCACAGAAGCAATTAACCATGCTCAGGCGGCAGGTGTGCCAATGGTATTTGCCATTAATAAGATAGATAAAGATGGAGCCAACCCTGATGCAATAAAGGAACAGTTATCTAACCAAAACATTTTGCTTGAGGATTGGGGTGGAAAATATCAATCACAAGATATTTCAGCGAAAAAATGGTGTAAATATTGATGAACTTTTAGTTAAAATATTATTGGAAGCTGAGATGTTGGAACTTAAA
>JAESTI010000169.1 GCA_016763665.1 Bacteroidia bacterium
AATAAATCACTTTCTATCAAGAAAGATATTTTAGGTTCACAAAATAAACTTGTTGCAAGAGATATAAATAATATCGGGGTTACTTATGCTATGGTTGGCAATTATAAGCAAGCATTGTTGTATTTCAAACAAAGTCTTCATATCAGATTATCTGTACAGGATAAATCGTTGAAGGATATTGCGGATAGTTATAATAATATCGGGGAACTGTATAATATTTCAGGTCAACTTGATAGTTCCGCATTGTATCTTAATAGATCAATAAAAATATTGGAAGAAGAATTGGGTAAATATCATCCAGAAATTTCAAAAGGATATTCAAACATTGCAGATTTGTTTGTCAAAACAGCAAAGTATGATTCCGCGATGATTTACTATAGCGAATCTGAAGAAAGATTAATACATACATTTGGAATGAAACATCCTTACTTATCATCTGTATACAGAAAAATATCACGTGCCTATAAAACAGAGAAGTTATTTGATAAGTCCTCGAATTATGCTCATAGAGCAGTCGTTACATTAATAAGAGATTCTGAGAACACTGATATTTTTGCTTATATAGAACTAAAAGGGGTCATTTCTAAACTTGACTTTTTGCATTCACTTATTAATAAAGGGAACATTTTATTCAGTAAATGGTGTTATGTAAATAAATAATCTATGCAGACGCGTAATTACTTTTGCATTGCATTAATAACCTTATCTTTTACTGAAGTACACCTGGTGTATTCTCAAAATTTATCATTAGTTGAAAAGTATATTTCAATAGCTGATTCTCTTTCAAAAAGGGCTCAATATAAATTCAGCAATGCATTAATTGATAGTTCAAATAGTTATTATAATAAGGCAATAAGCATTTTTGAATTAAATGAGAACTGGAAAGGCTATGTTGATGTAGTAAATAAAAAGGCATGGAATTTTGTTATGAAAGATGATAACCGTGAGGTGATTTCATTATTAAAAAAAGCATTTCTAGTTTCCAATAATCAATTAGATCCAATAAATTTAGTAATAGCCTCATCTCATAATTTGGCAGGGTATGCTTATAGAGATATTGGAGATTTTCAATTATCAATTCATCATTTTGAAAAATGTATTAACATAAGATTAAAATTAGTTGGTGAAAAGAGTCCCCAGGTCGCTGGAGCATTTAATGACATAGGAACTGTTTATGAAAAGATCGGCAAAAATGATAAAGCGTTAATTTATTATGATAAATGCTTAATCATTGCCAAACAACTGGTAAAAGATGATGATCCGCGTTTAGGAAGTTTATACAATAACATGGGAATGGTGTATCTTAATGAGGGTGACTTTACTAGATCACTTAAGTTGTATGAGAAAAGCTTGAGTATTATATTAAAAACTTATGGTAAGGATAATCTGAAAGTGGCTACATCATACAATAATATTGGAATAGTCTATCGTAACACAAAGGAATATGAGAAAGCGTTGGAGTTTTATCAAAAGTCGTTGGACATTCGGGTAAAAATACTTGATGCTAAACATCAGGATCTATCACAGTCGTATAATAACATTGGCAATATTTATCGTATCCGACAAGAAGGCAATAAGGCTATAGATTTTCAGCAAAAAGCTTTAAAAGTCAGATTAGCTGGTTTACCAGATGATCACCCATTAATTGGTGTTAGTTATCTAAATCTTGCTGAAATATTTTCCCAGGTTGAATTAGATAGTGCAGTTTATTATTACAACATGTCTCTAGGCATATTCCTGAATAAATACTCATATGGCCATCAATATATAGGAAAGACGTATATGGGATTAGGAAATGTTTCTTTAAAAAAGCAAAAATTAAGGAAGGCGTTAAACTATTTCCAAAAAGCGGTTGATTCTATGATCGTGGAATATTCCTATAAAGAGATCTATAAAAACCCACTAATTGACAGAGTAATATCCAAACCTGTTTTGCTAAATGCGCTTGTTGGAAAAGCAGAAGTGCTTTTTGAGATTGGATCGTGAAATGAGTTATATTTTCGACAAATACTTATCAACGTAATCTGCAATTCCTTCTTTCAAATTCAGAAAGGGTTTTCTATAACCAATCGAACAAAGTTTGTTCATTTTGGCTTCTGTGAAGTATTGATAGTTGTCTCTGATGTCTTCAGGGGTATCAATGAATTCAATTTTGGGTTCTAGGTTCAGAGCTTTAAATAACCCATCAGCAAGATCTAAAAAAGTTTGGGCATTTCCTGTTCCCAAATTATAAATCCCTGAGTCTTTTCGGTGATGCATTAAGAAATAGCAGACATCAACAACATCTTGCACATAAATAAAATCACGTTGTTGTTCCCCATCTTTGTATTCAGTATTGTGGGATCGGAACAACTTCGTTGTCTCCGTTTCCTTAATTTGATTGTAACTATGCCAAACTACAGAAGCCATTCTTCCTTTATGATATTCATTTGGCCCGTAAACATTAAAGAATTTTAACCCACACCAGAAGTAAGGCTTTTTATCTTGTTGCAACGCCCAACTATCAAATTCATTTTTTGATTCTCCATAGGCATTCATTGGAGAAAGTTTTTCAACTATTTCATGCTCATCATCATAGCCCAATTCGCCATTTCCATAAGTTGCTGCAGAGGATGCATAAATTAAAGGCAATCCATATTCAACGCACTTGTTCCAAACAGTCTTACTGTAATTTAAATTCAGGTCATCAAATATTTGCTTGTTAGTTTCTGTGGTGTCTGTGCGTGCACCAATGTGAAAAATGAACTGTATCAATAATTGGTTTTGATCTATCCAATCCTTCAACTCATTTCGATCAATTTTGTAAGAGTAAGTTAAAGTTTCATAATTCCGTTTCTTTTCTTCATTCGAGAAATCATCAACTAAAACAATGTCGTAAAACCGTTCATCGTTTAATTTTTTTACCAAACAACTGCCAATAAAACCCGCTGCTCCGGTAACAACGATCATACTTCCACAATTATTCTTTCAGGTTGGTCCTTAATCATACCCAATTCCTTGGTTACGTTAATTAACTTATTTACTGCTTTCTTCCCATCTATTCCCAGATCTAATGAAAATTCATTGACATAAAGATCAATGTGTTTTTGAATCACATCATCTTGCATTTCCTGCGCATGTTGTTTTACAAATTCTTTACTGCTTTCAGGATTGTCCAATGCAAATTGGATACTTTCTTTTAAGAGATTATCAAACTGAATCTTTGTTTCTTCGGGAATATCACGCTTAACAACTATTGCTCCTAAAGGAATTGGGAAACCGGTTGAACCTTGCCAGTACTCTCCTAAATCCATGATCTTTATTAGTCCTTTGCTCTCAAAAGTGAAACGGTTTTCATGGATGATAACTCCTGCATCTACATCTTCGTTTACTATCGCTGTTTCGATGTCAGAAAATAAATAATCAACTTTATTGTGCGCTTTGGGAAACGCATATGATAATAAGAAGTTAGCAGTAGTGTTTTTGCCGGGTATCGCAATCCTTATTTGGTTGATGAAATCATTATCGAATTTATTTTTAGAAACTAACAGAGGGCCGCAATTAAAGCCTAATGCACTACCCGAATTTAATAGGATGTAATTATCTAATATCTGTGCATAAGTAAAATAGCTAAGTTTCGTTATGTCGAGTTCATTTTTAAATGCCTTTTTGTTGAGCTCTTCTACGTCAAGTAGTTGAATATCAATATCCAATCCTTTCGTATCAATTTTTTTATTGATGATTGCATCGAACATAAAAGTATC
>JAESTI010000170.1 GCA_016763665.1 Bacteroidia bacterium
AAAGAATAAGCTTAAGATGAGCAAAAATACCCTCATCTTATAAAGATAGGAAAATTATGTTTTTTAACTTTTGCTAATTGATTTTGCGAAGTGCTGTGTGAAAATAGGGGATTAGTTCAACCGAAAGCCAATAGGACTCGAACCACACAAATTACTGGTTATCAGAAAGATGCTTTTAGACAAGTCAATTGGAAGGATATTAGTACTAACTAATTGAACTTTTACAAAGCCCTATATATTACTGTATTTTAGTTCATTACAAACAAAAAGAGAGCAAGTATATAAGCTTGTCCTCTTGGGTGACCCCGCCGGGACTCGAACCCAGATCCACTGCTTAGGAGGCGGTAATTCTATCCAGTTGAACTACGGGGTCAATAGCCGGCAAAGCTACAAAAGAATTTACAAGGGGGCACATATATTTTGGCAGTTAGATCGTATCAATTAGTGATCTCTTCTTGTTACTACTACTACACCGCTACTAAAAACTGCCATATCCGCACTATTCTGGTGTTACTATACTTATTTAACGTACTCTTCGTGCTCGTCTTTTATCCTTTTTCATTTTTCGGGCTAATTTCCTGGCCCTTTTTTTATTTTCCTTATCAGGATTACTGATTTTATTTTTCGGGATTGGGTTAGTGGATTTTTTCATCCAGTTGGTGCTGCTGTAGTTTTGCTGCTTCTTTATGGAAGTCTTGTCTTTTCCTCTATAATCATCAAAGGCTTTTTTGGGAACTTGTGCAAAAGAAACACAAGAGAAAAGTGTCAAAAAAATAAAAATACAATACTTAATAGACCAAATCATCTATTAAAGATATGATTTTTAGAGGGGTAAAGCAAAAGGAGATCATTATGTGCTACATCCTAAAGATGTGACACAACGAACAAGAAGCTGAAATAGTTAACTCTTATTAGTTAAAGCCAACAATCTCATCAATTGTACCGGTAGAAACAGAATGATAATTAGGGCGGGCTTTGGCGTAAATATCTTTGGCCATTTTTTTACCCTTCTCTGTTTTTACTAATGCTGAATATAAAGGAGTTAAGAATTTTCTTCGGCCAACATTTACAAGAAACTGCTCTAGAGAATCATACGCAATTTCATATTCATTATTTACAGAATGCTCCAGCCAAACACAAACTATCTCTGAATTTCCAGACTGAGTGAAATGAAATGTATCGTCCAGCGCTATCATTTGGTCTACAGTTAAATCTTCTGGTAATTGCCTTAAAAAATGAAGCCATTCATGTGTTGTCCATTCCTTGGTATTAAGTTGTGCAGGTGAAGTCCCATCCTGCCATTCAGCCAAAACTTTGTCTACCAATGCGAATCGTGCTGACTCAACTTTAGGACAATTTTCCGGAATACCACCAGCATATAACCATTTGTCAATATCAATTTTGGCTAATAATTCTTCTTTATCTGAAAACAATTCCTCTTTCATGTAAACAACAAACTGTTCAGTAGTCATTGTTTGGAAAGCATAAGTCGCAAAATACTTTCTAAGAAATAAATCCCAAGTTTTCCTGCCAACTGTCTCTTCGATCAATCTCAAAAAGAAATACCCTTTTTCGTAAGGGATATCAGTCATCAACACATCAGGGTCACGACCATCTAATTGGCCTTTCAACCATGTATCCTTGTTATTTGCACCTAATGCTTCCACTTCCGATTCAAGATCCTGATATCCTAGTAATGCTAACATTTCCGAATAAGATCTACCGTAATGTTCTTCCATAATTCTTCTCTCAAAATAAACTGTGAAGCCTTCATTGAGCCAAAAATCATTCCAGGTAGAGTTAGTCACCAAATTCCCTGACCATGAATGAGCCATTTCATGAGCTATTAAGCTTGTCAATGATCTGTCACCCGCAAGAATAGTTGGAGTAGCAAAGGTTAACCTCGGATTTTCCATTCCACCAAACGGAAAACTTGGAGGTAAAATGATCACATCATATCTATCCCAACTGTAAGGACCATACATTCTTTCCGCAGTAAAAAGCATGTCTTCCATTTCTTCTAACTCGTAAAATGCCTTTTCTATTACAGATGGTTCAGCATAAACACCAGTTCTTTTACCTATTTCCATAAAACTCAATTCACCAACAGCTAAAGCCAACAGGTAAGAAGGTATAGGCTGTTCCATCTTGAAGAAATATCTACCAGCAGGGTTACTTTTTTTTGGATTTTCAGCACTCATCACTGCCATTAGTCCAACTGGAACTTTTACTTCTGCATTGTAAGTTATTCTGATTCCCGGGCCATCCTGACAAGGAACCCAGGTTCTGGCCAAAATAGATTGAGATTGAGTAAACATAAACGGATGTTTCTTGCCGCCTGTTTGAACAGGATCCAACCATTGCACCGCAGCTGCCTGAGGATTTGTTGAATAATGAATGTTAATTTGAGTAGTAGTAGGCTTAATATAAATAGTAAGTGAATTACCCATAAAAGGTCTGAGCTCTTTGATCTCAAAATCAGTTTCTTCATCACCATTATCTAAAGTTACTTTTTCAATATCAAGATCTCTCGAATCAAGAATAATTTTCTCTACATCTTTTTTGTTGTCAATTTGATAGGAAGCAACTCCAGTTATAACTCTCTTTCCAAAATCAACTTTGATATTTAGATCCAAATGTTTAACAACGGCTTCATTGGGTTTAGAAGCTGTGTATTCATCTAAAACAGTAGTCGCATTAACTTCAGTTATTGCTGAAGATCCTGATCTTTGTTGATCATTGGAACTACATGCCATCATTAACATTGTCATCGAAATCACCGAACTTTTTATAGCATCCATCTTATATATCCCTTATTAATATCAGTACTTTTACGGGTTGCAAATCTACGATTTTCTTATTGAAAGCAAATCCCAAAAAATAGGTATTTATTTAAAAACTTGTCACAAGTACATTTAGGAGTTTTTATAGAGCAATAGAGCCTTTGAATAAAGGGCTAAAAGAAGCGACTGCTGAGCATCCTCAAAAAAAAGTTTACCTCTAATATCTGCTAATGAAGGAAGTGTATAGACATCAGTTGCATTGAAATTAGCTGTTAAAATTTCAAATGTTTTGTGATAGGCTGTGTAAGCCATTTCTGGTTCATTTAGATTCATATAAGCATCTCCCATTAATTGATGAGCTTTAGCAGTATACCCATGGTTCGGTCCAAATATTTCAGAATAAATTCTAAGTGTAGTATTTAGCTGTTTTAACGCTTTTTCATAACTTCCCTTTAAATAATATGCGTTCGCGAGGTCAAATGAAACGTGTGCAATTATCGCATTTTCATCTTCATAAAGGTTGAATAGGTCTCTCAAACATTTTAAAAAAAAACCAATAGATTTGTCATGCTTACCTTGTCTTGCATAGACATTTGCCAAACTTAAATTTGCATCAACAACTTCCGGATTTTCTTCACCAAGAACTATCATTTTTATGATCAAATTCTTGTAATAAAATTGTTCGGCCAGTTGAAATTCATTTTGCAGCATATTAATTTCACCTAGTTTTTGATAACAAGAAGCGACATTGGCATTGCGCTCTCCAAATGAATTGAGCCTTATTTTCAAGGAGTTATGTAGAAATTCTGAAGCTTCTTTTAATTGACCTTTTGCCATATATATTCCACCCAAACTAAAATAAACAGATGCAATATTTGGATGTTCATTACCAAGAGTTGACCTCCATATTTTTAATGTTCTTCTATAATATTCTATTGATCTATCATAATCACATTTGATCTCATAAATACTAGCTATATTATTGTAAACAGCTACAATATCAGGATGATGTTCATCATATCGTTTTAACAAATTTTGCTCAGCTTTGTTAAAATACTCTAGCGCTTCATCATAAAAACCGGTGAAAAAATACGCTCCTGCAATATAACTGTCAGTTATTTTTTCTTTTGGATCCTTGGTTTTGAGTTTATACAATTTGATCTGTTTTGCTTTGTTCCATGCATCAATCGCTTCCTTGTATTGCTGCAACCAGCTATTGCTGTTGCCTATATTATCCAAACACAATGAAAGCTTCTTCCAGTTTTCGTAAACTTCGTAATGCTCAGCAGCTTGGGAAAAGTAAACTATAGCACTGTCGTGCCTGGAATTTTCATAAAAAGAATAGGCTTTGGAATACAGAACGTCTGCTTTGTTGGTTTTGCTTTGGCTTAGAGCAATGTATGGGAAGAGAAGGAGGAGTATTAGGTAAAATCTCATTACTTTACGAATAACGAATCACATTATTACGAATATACTAAAGGCATCTTCATTATATGAAATTCGTCTAAGTTCGTTATTCGCAAAAGTTTTATTTACTCAAGATCTTAAACTCAGTTCTTCTATTAAACTGGCGCCCCTCTTCGGTATCATTTGTAGCAAGCGGTTGAGATTCTCCATAACCTTTATACTCAAGCCTACTAGATTTTATTCCTTCTTTGATCAGATAATCTACAACCGATTTTGCCCTTGAGTGAGAGAGTTTTTCGTTGTACTCATCGGAACCTCTGCTATCAGTATGACCTGAAATTTCTATCCGCATAGATGAAACATCATTTAATAATTTGATCAGGCGAAGTAATTCTGCTTTTGATTCCGGCCTCAATGTAGCTTTGTCAAAATCAAAAAAGATATTTCTCAAAACAATATTGCTACCAACAGCAATTCTTTTTAAGTCAACATTTTTAATGATCTCTTGATATTCCGTAGATAATTTTATATCAAAGTTCTCTGAATGAAATAAGTAGCCCTCAGCTTTAACAGCTATACCATAGTTCTTACCTGAAGGTAATGTTATCAAGTACTTACCTGTTTTACTGTTTGATGCAAAACTTGCAATTACCTCGCCTATATCATTGTCAACAATTTCTATTTCGGCTTCCAGTACTTTTTGGGTAACTGCATCCTGAACGACTCCCTTTAGAATGGTAATACTACTGGTTTTAACTTCAACCACAGGTTCTATTAATGCTTCGCTTATTGTGGTTGTTATGCTTGCCAAAAGATTATCTTCAGTATTAAGAACCAAAGGCTTTTCAGGACCCAGAAAAGTGATCATATAAATATCCTTTTCTCCTACTCCACCTTTTTTTGCTGAAGCATAATATCCATGCTTGCCACTAGCAGAGATCACAAAATATACATCATCATCAGGTGTATTTACAGGATATCCTAAATTTTCCGGTTCCGTCCATTTGCCATCAACAAGTAATGATTTGAATATATCATAGCCGCCCATTGTGGTATGGCCTTTGGAACTAAAATAAAATGTTTTGCCGTCCGACTGCATAAAAATTCCTTCCTCGTCATAAGGTGAATTTATCACCGCACCTAAGTTTTGAGATTTGCCCCACTTTCCTTTTTTATCAAGTGTACTTTTATAAATATCCCTGCCTCCATATCCTCCGGGCTTGTTAGATACGAAATAAATTGTTTTGCCATCATAAGAAAAGCAAGCAGACGGTTCACGATGTTTAGTATTGATGGTCTTTGGTAATGG
>JAESTI010000421.1 GCA_016763665.1 Bacteroidia bacterium
TATCCGTCATTCCTGCGAAAACAGGAATCCCCTGAATAATTCGCTTGTTGCAGGAGATTCCCGTTTTCACGGGAATGACGCTTTGATTAATATGATTATTCTTTGTTTTTTGTATCCATAAAAATTGTAACCGGCCCTTCATTGACCAATTTAACATCCATATAGGCGCCAAATTGGCCAGACTTAACTGGTTTTCCTATGTCTAATTCCAATTGTTTCAAGAATTTCTCATAAAGCGGAATGGCTATATCCGGATGGGCAGCCTTAACATATGATGGCCTGTTTCCCTTTTTAATACTGGCATGTAATGTAAATTGACTTACCACAATAATTTCACCATCTACTTCATTAATTGAGAGGTTCATTTTATCTTGATCATCAGGGAAAATCCTAAGTTTTGCAATTTTAGCACTTAGCCATTCAATATCTTCCTCATTGTCTGCTTTTTCAATACCAAGTAAGATCAACATCCCTTGTTGAATTTCACTTATAATTGAGCCTTCAACTTCGACACTTGCTTGTGATACTCTTTGAATAATAACTCTCATTGCAGACTTTCTAAGATATTTACATAGCTTTTATACCTGCTTTCATGTATGCTTCCATTTTCCAACGCTTCTAAAATTGCACAATTTGGCTCATTGGTATGTAGGCAATCATTAAACTTACAGTTCCCTATTAATTCTCGCATCTCAACAAAGAAATGAGATATTTCGTAAGGTTCAATTTCTACGATCCCCAATTCTTTAATCCCCGGGGTATCTATCAAAAAGGAGTTATCTGAAATTTCGTGCATCTCAACAAAGGTTGTAGTATGAACCCCTTTTCCCGTAGCAGAAGAAATTGGATTTGTTTGCAATTCCAGATCAGGAGCAATCCAATTTAATATCGTTGATTTGCCTACTCCGGAGTTTCCGGCAAAAAGGCTAACCTTCCCAATTAGTGAGGTTTTTACTTTGTCAATATTCTCCCCGGTCTTTGCAGATATTACAAAACAATCATATCCGATATCCCGATAAATTAACGCCCATTCATCCAATTTTTCGAGATGTTTTTTCTTATAAATATCACTTTTATTGAAAATGATATTCACTTTGACATTATATGCTTCTGCAGTAAGTAGAAAGCGGTCAATAAACCCTACAGGTGTAAATGGTTCAGTTAATGTAACTACCAAGTAAGCCTGATCGACATTGGCAGCAATGACCTGAACTTGTTTTGAGTGGGAAGCTGCCTCACGAATTATGTAATTCTTTCTTTTGTGAAGTTCATTAATTATTCCGGTTCCGTCACTTTGATCAAGTTCAAACTCAACTTTATCTCCGACCACTATAGGGTTGGTAGCATTTGAACCAGCTAATCTAAATTTACCCCTTAATCTGCAATTAATGTCTTTTCCACTTTTGTTTCTAACGGCATACCAACTTCCGGTAGATTTGATAACAGTTCCTGTCATCTTGCAAATTTACACTAATGCTTTAACAATTTCCTTAGTAGCATCAGGCCTGCTCATTGTATAAAAATGAATGCAAGGAGCACCAAATTCAACCAATTCTTTACATTGTTGTATTGACCATTCTACACCTACTTTCATTGCATCATCATTGTTTTTACATTTTTCAACTTCTTTAGTAAGTTCGCTTGGCAGATCGATAAAAAATGCCCGTGGTAAAGTTTGAACTTGTTTAACCGTTGTAATAGGTTTGATTCCAGGAATTATAGGGATCTTGATCCCCATATCCTTACAAGCTTTAACAAATTCAATATATTGCATATTGTCAAAGAACATTTGAGTTACAATATATTCTGCACCAGCATCTACTTTTTCCTTTAAGAATTTAAGGTCAGTTTGTAAATTTGGTGCCTCAAAATGTTTTTCAGGATAACCTGCAACTCCTACACAAAAATCTGCCTCCATTCCATTTTGCAATTCATCATCTAAATAGATCCCATTATTCATGTTCACTACTGCCCGTAATAAATCAATGGCATAATCATGGCCATCTTCTTCAGGAGAAAAATTTCTCTCTGTTGGACGGGCATCACCTCTTATTACAAGCACATTATGAATTCCAAGGAAGTTCAAATCTATCAATGCATTTTCGGTTTCTTCTTTAGAAAAACCTCCACAAATTAAATGAGGAATAGCATCTACATTATATTTATGAATGATCGCAGCACAAATACCAACTGTTCCGGGGCGTTTTCTTACAGATATTTTCTTTAAATATCCTCCGGGCATCTTTTTATATATAAATTCTTCTCTATGATAAGTAACATCAACAAACGGGGGATTAAATTCCATTAATGGATCCAACGTATCATAAATTTTCTGCACACTTTTACCTTTTAAGGGCGGTAGTATCTCATAAGAAAAAAGTGTTGACTTAGCTTTCTTTAAATGTTCAATTACTTTCATTTTTAGATTTTAAAATTTGAAGGTTACAAAATTGTAAGATTATCCAACTGCAGTTTTTTCAGGTTCGTAGTTGAGGTTTGGTGATAGCCATTTTTCAACTTCTTCAACCTTCATATTTTTCCTTTTAGAATAATCCTCTATTTGATCTCTGTTTATTTTTCCTACATTATAGTATTTGGATTCTGGATGAGAAAAATAAATTCCACTTACAGAAGCAGCTGGATACATTGCATAATTTTCTGTTAATGATATTCCGGTATTTTTTTTAACTTCCAATAGATCAAACAAAATTCTTTTTTCTGTATGATCAGGACAAGCAGGATAACCTGGTGCTGGCCTTATTCCTTTGTACTTTTCAAGGATCAGGTCTTCGTTTGATAACTTCTCATCACTTGCATAGCCCCAAAGATCTTTACGAACAATTTCATGTAACTTCTCTGTAAAGGCTTCCGCCAATCTATCGGCCAGTGCCTTTACAATGATGCTGTTATAATCGTCATGATCTTTTTCAAACTGCTCAACCAATGGCTCAATTCCTATTCCTGTAGTCACTGAAAACCCGCCAATGAAGTCTTTTATACCTGTATCTTTTGGTGCAATAAAATCTGCCAGCGCAAAATTTGGTTGCCCTGGAGCTTTCTCGACTTGCTGGCGTAAAGTATGAAAAGTTGCCAATACTTCACTGCGGTCATTATCAACATATAATTCAATATCATCACCAATACTGTTAGCCGGATAA
>JAESTI010000171.1 GCA_016763665.1 Bacteroidia bacterium
GATGAAAAAATATGGAACATATTATGTACCAACCATTACAGCAGGAAAAGCGGTTGCAGATTCAGCTAAAATCCCACATTACTATCCTGAAGTGGTTACACCTAAAGCTGAATTCATAGGACCTAAAATCCAAGAGACATTTGGTAAAGCCTACAAAGCAGGAGTTAAAATTGCTTTTGGAACTGATGCAGGTGTATTTAAACATGGATTGAATTGGTTGGAGTTTAAATTTATGATGGAAGCAGGGATGCCAGCCATGGAAGCCATTAAATCCGCTACAATGGTTGCTGCAGAAGTATTAGGTATTGAACATGAGCTAGGTTCTATTGAAGAAGGCAAATTAGCAGACATCATTGCAGTTAATGATAATCCTTTGAAAAAAATATCAACTTTCAGCAATGTGGTTTTTGTGATGAAGGATGGAGTAATTTATAAGAATGAGTAAATAAATAGTCAATAGCTAATAACCTATAGTCTTTAGCTAGAAAAACTATCAGCTATTTGCTATAAGCTACCTTAACTTAATTACACTTACATTCTTTCAAAGCTTCAGTAGCATGGGTGTAACCTAACTTTTTGGCTTTGTTGATGTCTGCACAACCTGTTTCGGTATTTCCATTCTTGCAATAAGCTAAACCACGGAAATAGTAACATTTCTCATCCAGTGTATTGTATGCAAGAGATTCATTAAAATCAGAAATTGCTTGGCTGTACATTTTTTTGTAGTAATGGCAAATTCCTCGATCTCTGTTTAAACCTTGGAGGTCTACATCTAATTTAGATATTTTTGGGTTTTTGTAGTCCTCAATACAAAAATCAATAGCATCATCATAATCTTTTATGGCCTTGTCGTACTCACCTCTTGCCAGGTGAAGATTTGCTTTTAGGCCATATGCAAAATCAATAGGTTGAAAACTCATTGCAAAGCTATAATCGTTAATTGCGCCTGTTGTATCTCCTGCTGCTGTTTTGGCAAGACCTCTTAGTGAATAGATCACGTAATGATGACTATAAGGAAATTCTTTTAATTGTTTATCATAAAATTCTACGGGTTCTTCGTAAAAAACAGGGATGGAAATTACTCTTCCTCTTAGATGTTCTTGATCTATCCAGGCTTCTTCTTCTGTTTTTGTTCTTACATTAACCATTCCTCTAACAATGGTTGGAGTTTTAACGATAACCAGATCATTCCTTTTCATTTTTTGAATAATTTCAGCTGTAAATTCCGTGCTGTTCTTCAAACGCACTCCGTCATATTTTACCCAAAGAGAATCCCCGGTTTTCAAGAAGTTAAACTCCACGGTACTCAAGATATACCCTTGTTTTGCTTGTGAAAACACAATTGTTGTAATAAAAAGGAGGTAAAAGGTGGCAAATAGATTTTTCATCAGAAACAATTTTTTGGCTCTTTCAACTTTTAGAATTGCAAAGATAACTATTTGTATTTTTGCGCATAATGCAATTTAAAAATACAGAAGATACAATAGTTGCTTTAGCCACGCCCCCCGGTATCGGAGCAATATCAGTAATAAGATTATCCGGTAAGGAAGCTATTAACCTTTGCAGTCAGGTATTTGAAGGCAAAGATCTTACCAATGTAGAGAGTCATACAATTCATTTTGGTAAAATAGTGAATGATAAAAAAGTACTTGATGAGGTCCTGGTATCTGTTTTTATATCTCCTAAGTCATACACAGGAGAAAATACAGTTGAATTGTCATGCCATGGATCTACTTATATACAGCAAAAGATCATCGAATTATTAATAGAAAAGGGTGCTAGAATGGCTGAACGAGGGGAGTTCACTTTAAGGGCATTTTTAAATGGCAAATTTGATCTTGCTCAAGCTGAAGCCGTTGCTGATTTGATAGCTTCTGACTCCGAAGGCTCTCACAGCCTTGCGTTGGATCAAATGAAAGGAGTTTTTTCATCCAAAATAAGAGATCTGAGAGAACAACTAATTCATTTTGCTTCAATGATAGAACTAGAACTGGATTTTGGTGAAGAAGATGTAGAATTTGCCAAACGAGATGACCTGATCAAATTAGTAAATGAAGTGTTAACTCTTGTTACAAGTCTGTTGAACTCATTTAAATTAGGGAATGTAATTAAGAATGGTATTCCGGTTGCTATAGTTGGAAAACCAAATGTTGGAAAGTCTACGTTGTTGAATGCACTATTACAGGATGATAGAGCTATTGTATCTGAAATTGCAGGTACAACACGTGACATCATTGAAGATGTAGTAAACATTGATGGAGTGATGTTTAGATTTATTGATACCGCCGGATTAAGAGATACAGAAGATGAAATTGAGAAAATTGGCGTAAACAAAGCACTTGAAAATATCGACAAAGCAGAAATAGTAATTTATTTATTTGATGTTGGGAATGAAGATGGTAAAAGTGTTGATAAAGAATTGGGAGAATTGAATTTGGAAGACAAACAACTAATATTGGTTGGTAATAAATTAGATATAGTAGATGAAAAAACGGTGACTGAAAAGTATAATTTTCAAACCAACCTATTATTTGTATCTGCCAAAGATGGAACCAATATTTCTAAAAGTACCGATCAATTAAAACAATCTCACAATCTTGGCAATATTGGAAAACAAAGCGCCATAATTTCGAATATCCGTCACTTTGAAGCATTGCAAAATACTGAGATCTCTTTGAATGATGTTCTTAAAGGCATTGATAAACAAGTTGGTGGAGATCTGCTTGCAATAGACATAAAACGAGCCTTAAACTACCTTGCGGAAATAACTGGTGATATTAGTACAGATGACCTCTTAGAGAATATTTTTTCTCGTTTCTGTATCGGAAAGTGAATAAACAAGTTATCATTGTCTAAACCACATTCCTACCGATTGCAAGCTTCAACTTATCAATTAGTAAGTACATTACCGGAACAAATACCAGAGTTAAAAGTGTTACAAATCTAATTCAGAAATGGCATTACATCATAGAACCCCATTAATTAAACATGGTTATTCAAATATATGGCTGAAGATGGAAAACCTTCAACCCACAGGTTCATTAAAATTAGGGGGATTGGGAAGCTATGTGAGGATGCTAAGGATAAAGGAATTATACAATTTGTTTCTTCTTCAGGGGGAAATGCGGGC
>JAESTI010000172.1 GCA_016763665.1 Bacteroidia bacterium
AACATCCTTCATGGCATAGAATTTTTAGAATTTATGATGCTCTTAAACTTGGTGTTCCTGTAAAATCTATTCAGAAAATTACTCGAATTGACCGTTGGTATTTGTTACAAATTCAGCTATTAGTAAAAGCAGAACACAAATTGAAGCAATATAGCTTAGATAATATTCCAAAGACTTTTTTCATAGAGCTAAAACAAAAAGGATATTCTGATATTCAAATTGCGTATGTTTTGGGCAATGTAACTGAAGATGAAGTTTATGACAAGAGAATGGAGCTTGGAATTAAGCGGACTTATAAAATGGTGGATACTTGTGCAGCAGAATTTGAAGCCCTGACCCCCTATTTCTATTCTACTTTTGAAGATGAAAATGAATCCATTGTTTCTGATAAGAAGAAAGTAATTGTTTTGGGTTCAGGTCCTAACAGGATTGGCCAGGGAATTGAGTTTGATTATTGCTGTGTTCATGGAGTTTTGGCATCAAAAGAAGCGGGATATGAAGCGATAATGATCAATTGTAACCCTGAAACAGTTTCTACAGATTTCGATATTGCTGATAAATTATACTTCGAGCCGGTATTCTGGGAACATATAAGGGAAATAATTGAACATGAAAAACCTGAATGAGTAATTGTCCAATTAGGTGGGCAAACGGCATTGAAGATGGCGGAAAAATTTCATGAGCATGGAATTAAGATAATTGGTACTTCATACGAAAATATGGATTTGGCCGAAGATAGAGGCCGGTTTTCAGACCTGCTAAAGGAATTGGATATTCCGTATCCGAGATATGGAGTTGCTAAAACTGCTGATGATGCTATCGGAATTGCACATGAAGTAGGCTATCCGGTTTTAGTAAGACCATCATATGTTCTTGGAGGACACAAAATGAAAATTGTGATCAACGATGAAGACCTGGAGAAGGCGGTGATCGATATTTTCAAAGATATGACAGATAATCATGTCTTAATTGATCATTTTTTAGACAGAGCAGAAGAAGCTGAAACTGATACCATATGTGATGGAAAAGATACTCACATTTTAGGCTTGATGGAGCATATTGAACCTGCAGGTATTCATTCAGGTGATTCCTATGCTGTGCTACCATCTTATAATTTTTCTGATAAAGTCATTAAAACAATTGAAGAATATAGCGTAAAAATAGCCCATGCTCTAAATGTGAAAGGGCTGATCAATGTTCAATTTGCGGTGAAGGATGAAAAAGTATATATAATAGAAGCCAACCCAAGAGGGTCAAGAACCGTTCCGTTCATTGCTAAAGCTTTCGATGTGCCTTATGTAAATATTGCCACGAAAGTTATGCTAGGAGCCAAGCTTAAAGATTTTGAGATCAAACCAAAAAAGAATGGTTATGCAATTAAAGAACCGGTCTTTTCGTTTGATAAATTTCCTAATGTAAATAAGGAATTAGGTCCTGAAATGAAATCAACCGGGGAAGCTATCAGGTTTATTAAGGATATTGATGACCCTTATTTTCGGGACCTATTTAAGAAAAAATCTATGTACCTAAGTAAATAATTCGTTAATAGTGTATTCGTTAATTCGTAAAGATTCGTTATTCGTAGGATTATGCTGAAGTTTATATTAATAGTACTTTTCATCTATCTGTTCTTTCGATTTGTGGTAAGAGCATTTCTCCCAATGATATTGGCTTTTTTCATAAAGAAAGGATTTCAAAATCTAAACAAACAATATGGTGCATCCCAAGATCAGGTCAAACCTGAAGGCACAATAACTGTGGATCACATTCCTGATAATAAAAATAAATCTAAAAGGAGCTCCAATTCTGACCATGGTGATTACGTTGATTACGAAGAAGTTGAATAAAATTCACAAACTTTTCCTGAGTAACTAACATATGCTTGAGTATAAAGATATTATCAAGAAAACGGGAATACATCTTTTAATTCTGATCCTGTTTGTAATAATTGATTTTACATACTTCACTTCAGTTTTGGAAGGAAAGAGAATTATTCCTCCAGATAATATGCAGAACATTGCATCAGGCAAAGAAACTCGGGATTTTTACAAAGAAACTGGTGAGCAAACGCTATGGACGAATTCTGTTTTTAGTGGAATGCCAACTTATCATGTTGCTATTTTTTATCCTTATAACTTCTGTACCCATGTAATTGAGCTCTTTAAGTTGTTTCCTCTGCCGGTTGGATATGTGCTTTTGTATTTTATTGGGTTCTATATCATGTTTTGCTGTTTGAGGTTTGGACCCTGGCTGAGTTTTATTGGTTCAATAGCTGTTTCTTTTACATCATACAATTTTGTGATTTTGGAAGCCGGCCATAATACCAAGGCAATGGCTATTGCATTTATGGGAATTGTTCTTGGTGGAATATTTAAGATATTAAGAAGAGAATACCGATGGGGATTGCTGATAACTGCTATTGGAGCAGCATTTGAGATTAGGGCAAAACATATTCAAATTACCTATTACCTCTTCATTATAATATTCATAATTCTGATCGTTGAGTTGATCTATGCAATTAAAGAAAAGAGACATCAGGAAATTCTAAAAGCAATTAGTGTTATTTGTTTGGCAGCAATTATTGGGGTGGGAGTGAACACTTCTCTTCTTTGGACAACTTATGAATATGCAAACGAGAGCAAGCGGGGAAAATCTGAATTAACTGCTAATGTTAATACTGAAGTTGCAGAATCGGGGGGGCTAAGTAAAAGAGAAGCATTTGCATGGAGTTATGGGTTTGGTGAAAACTTAACTTTTCTTATTCCTGATATATTTGGAGGAACTTCAGATGGTGCATTGACTACAGATTCCGAGGTGTATAAAGTAATATCGAAAGGCCTTCCTCCAAAGCAATCCAAAAGATTTATTGAACACATGCCTCTTTATTGGGGTAGCCAACCATTCGTATCAGGGCCCGCATACATGGGAGCCATCGTTTGTTTTTTATTTGTTATGGGATTGTTTTTGATTAAAGGAAGAATGAGGGCTTGGATGATTATTTGTGTTTTCCTATCTGCAGGATTGGCAATGGGGAATAACTTTTCAACACTATCTGATTTCTTTTTCAATCATATTCCATTGTATAATAAGTTTAGGGCGGTTACCATGTTTCACGCTATAACTGCTTTGCTAATGGTATGGTTGGGAATCACTACAGTTCACAAAGTGCTGAATAATGAAATTGCAAAGGAAGATCTAATAAAAGGCCTAAGAAATTCAGCTATCATATTAGGAGGCTTAACATTGCTAATTGCATTATTTACTGGCAGTTTCTTCAACTTTGACGGACAAGGAGATGCACGGTTGGCACAACAGATTGGCAATGAAAAAGTTGGAAAGTTAATCGTTGAGGCACTTATAGTTGACAGACGAGGAATTGCACAATTTGATGCATGGAGATCATTTGGATTGATCATGTTAACTGCAGGCATTTTCTTTTTGTATGCAAAAAGCAAGTTGAAGAGTGTTTATGTAATTGTGTTGCTTGGCATTTTGTTTTTGGTAGATGCATGGCCTGTGAACAAAAGATATTTAGATGAAAATGACTTTGATTCTAAACGAAAGTTAGCGAATCCGTACAAACCCAATCATGCAGACAAATTTATCTTAAAGGATGAAGACCCTCATTATAGAGTTTATGAAATAGGCAGGTCAGCGTTTGCAAGTTCAAGAGCATCGTATTTTCATAAGTCAATTGGAGGGTATAATGCTGCAAAATTGATGCGTTACGATGAATTAATGAACCGTCACATAGCACAGGGAAACAGGCATGTTATTAGCATGCTGAATACAAAGTACATTATTGTAACTGATCCACAAACTAACCAGTTAATACCTCAACGTAATCTTGAAGCGTTGGGTAACGCCTGGTATGTTGATTCTTTGCAATTTGTTGAAAATGCAGATGAAGAAATTAAAGCAATAACAGATTTCAACCCCAGGAAAACAGCTATCGTTGATGTGAGATTTGAGGATTTGTTAATTGATTTACAAATTGAAAGTGATACCAGTGCTGAAATTAGTCTTTCGGAATACCAACCTAACCATTTGACCTATTTTGCTGAAGTGGAGAAAGAACAAATTGCTGTTTTTTCGGAGGTATATTATGAAAAAGGCTGGCAGGCTTATATTGATGATAAAGAAGTTCCTCATTTCAGGGTAAATTATATTTTACGAGCTTTAGTTGTTCCTCCGGGTGAACATAAAATTGAATTTCGATTTAAACCAAAATCTTTTTATCTTGGTGAAAAGATTTCACTTGCTTTTTCCACCCTATTGATTGGAGGGTTTTTGTTCTTGTCATTTATAGGAATAAAAGACATCAATCAACTAGAAAAACAAGATGGGAACAAAGAAAACCTCACCTAATCCGCTCATTACCCATGCGATGATCATTGCTGGGTTTCTCGTTATTACTTTAACATATTTCAGTCCGATTCTTCAAGGAAAGCGTATAGTTCCTCTTGATAATAAGCAAAATTATGCTGCCAGTAAAGAATTAAGAGATTATCACGAAAAGTTTGGCAGATATCCATTATGGACGAATTCCGTATGTAGTGGACTACCCTCGTATCTTATTTGTATGGAGTATTATTATAACATTGGCTCTTATGTAATTAAGTTTTTTCAGAATACTTTCCCTCAACCGGTCTGTTATGTTCTGCTTTATTTACTAGGGTTTTATATTCTTTTTAGCTGTATGAAAATTGAGCCACTGTTGTGTTGTATTGGGGCTGTAGCCCTTACATTCTGTTCTTATAATTTTATTATCCTTGAAGCAGGCCATAACACAAAAGCAATGGCCATAGCATTTATGGGGCCTGTAATAGGTGGTATATTTCTAATATTGAGAAGCAAATACTTGCTGGGATGGCTATTGACCGCAATTGGAGTGGCATTGGAAATTCGTGCGAAGCATTTGCAGGTTACGTATTACTTTTTCTTTTTCATCCTAATAATATTACTCACTGAGGCATATTTTGCATTTAAAGAAAAGCGGCATCAACAATTTCTTAAAGGTGTAGCTATAATGGCTTTTGCGGCAATTGTAGGTTTAGGAACAAACACCTCCTTTTTATGGACAACATCTGAGTATGTCCCTTACACCATTCGAGGTAAAAAAGAACTTACAGAGGCTATAAAAAAGGATAACGAAATTGAAGGAATAGGAAA
>JAESTI010000173.1 GCA_016763665.1 Bacteroidia bacterium
ATATAGAGAATTTATTGATATCTCAACCAGACAATGGCGAACAAGCATTAGAAATTGCTGACAACCTAATACGTTCTGGTGCAATTGATATTTTGGTTATTGATTCTGTGGCTGCTTTGACTCCAAGACATGAAATTGAAGGTGAAATGGGAGATTCAGTTATGGGCTTGCAAGCAAGGTTAATGTCACAGGCATTAAGAAAGCTAACTGCAAGTATCAGCAGAACTGGGTGCTGTTGTATATTCATCAATCAATTAAGACAAAAAATTGGAGTTATGTTCGGCAATCCTGAAACAACCACCGGAGGCCAAGCCTTGAAATTTTATGCAAGTGTAAGGTTGGATATAAGGCGAATAGCACAAATAAAAGATGGAACAGATGTAACAGGTAACAGAGCAAAAGTAAAAGTTGTTAAAAATAAAGTTGCACCTCCTTTCAAAATCGCTGAATTCGACTTAGAGTTTGGGAAAGGAATCTCCAAAGTTGGCGAACTTGTTGATCTAGGTGTTGAACATAATATCATTCAAAAAAGTGGCTCATGGTTTAGCTACGGAGAAACAAGACTTGCTCAAGGCCGTGATTCTGTTAAGCAATTGCTATTGGATAATCCGGAATTGGCAGATGAGATAGAAGCTAAGATAAGAGAATCGTTAATAGAAAGTCCTGAAGAAGCATCTCCCGAAAGTACTGAAACTGAAATGGCTGCCAATCAATAATTTCAAACAATAAATTTAGGGAAGGCGGGGCATAAAACTCCGCCTTCTTAGTTCATAAATATGCAACTGCACGTTATTGACACCGGGTTTTTCAAATTGGATGGAGGAGCCATGTTTGGTGTTGTACCTCAACCAATTTGGAAAAAACTCAATCCTCCTGATGACAGGAACCTCTGCACATGGGCTATGCGTTGCTTGTTAATTGAAGACGGAGATAGATTAATATTGATTGATAGCGGACTTGGTGACAAACAAAGTGACAAGTTCTTCAGTTATTATGAACCACATGGAGATGCAACTTTAGAAAACTCACTAAAAAATGCAGGATTTTCTACTGATGACATAACAGATCACCTTTTAACCCATCTACATTTCGACCATTGTGGTGGCAGCATTAAAAGAGATGGTGAGAAACTTGTACCAGCTTTTAAAAATGCGAAATATTGGTGTGGTAAGGATCACTGGGAATGGGCTGTAAATCCCAACTCCCGCGAGAAAGCCTCCTTTCTTAAAGAAAACATTTTACCTATTCAGGAATCAGGACAATTGAATTTTATTGAAGAGGAAGGTGAAGTTTTGCCCGGTATTCATGCTATGATGGTCAATGGCCATACCGAAAAAATGATCATACCACATATATCATACAAAGGCAAAACCATCGTTTATATGGCTGACCTCTTACCATCCGTAGGGCATATTCCTATTCCATATATTATGGCTTATGATGTAAGGCCATTAGAAACTTTAAAAGAAAAAACCTCATTCTTAAATAATGCCTTAGAAAATGATTACGTGCTATTTTTTGAGCATGATAAGGACAATGAATGTTGCTCTTTAAAACAAACAGAAAGGGGTATTAGGCTCAACAAAACTTTTAAATTACATGAAATATAAAATTTCACATATTTGCTGTTTTTCGCTATTTCCAGAAAGTAAAAATTACTCTGGACTTTAGTTGAAAAATGTTGTAACTTTGCGGGCTTAATGCCGTTTAAGGCTTTGGTTTTCAAATTTTTCAATAGGGAAAGCAGGCCATATGGTATTTAAAATATTATTAATAAAGTTAACCAAATCAAATTATGAGACAGCTTAAAATATCAAAATCCATTACTAATCGTGAAAGTCAATCATTAGATAAGTACTTGCAGGAAATAGGTAAAGTGGATCTATTGACACCAGATGAAGAAGTTGAGCTGACGAAAAGAATAAAAGAAGGTGATCAAATTGCGTTAGAAAGACTAACAAAAGCAAACTTGCGTTTTGTGGTATCCGTTGCAAAACAATACCAAAATCAAGGATTAAGCCTAGGGGACTTGATCAATGAAGGTAACTTAGGCCTTATAAAAGCAGCCAAAAGGTTTGATGAAACAAGAGGATTCAAATTCATCTCCTACGCTGTTTGGTGGATTCGCCAGTCAATTCTACAGGCAATTGCTGAGCAATCAAGAATTGTAAGACTTCCATTAAACCAAGTTGGGTCATTGAATAAAATAGGAAAAGCATTTTCTGAGTTAGAACAAAAATATGAAAGAGAGCCATCGCAAGATGAATTGGCTGATTTACTAGAAACTACTCAAGAGAAGGTTAAAGAGGTTCAAGGAATTTCAGGAAGGCACGTATCTGTTGATGCGCCATTTCAACCGGGAGAAGACAACAGTTTGCTTGATGTATTAGAAAATAGCGATACTCCTCAAACTGATAATGCTCTTATTTATGAATCATTATCTACAGAAATAAGCAGATCACTAAATACGCTAACTGATAGAGAAAGAGATGTAGTAAGATTATTCTTTGGTATTGGTGAGAATCACAGTATGTCTCTTGAAGAAATCGGGATCAGATTTGAACTTACAAGAGAAAGAGTAAGACAAATTAAGGAGAAAGCCATTAGAAGGCTTAGGCAGAACTCAAGAAGTAAGTTATTAAAGGCTTATTTAGGGTAAGCAACTACAATAATAATAAAGGCGGGGTCAGGCATTGATACCCGCCTTTACTTTTTACTAAACTTTACTACTAATTATTAATCATATTAGAAATGATAGAACAGGACGAAATAGTTGAAAACGCATATGATGTGGAATTGAGCAACTGGGTAAAAAAAGAAAAAGCTGCAATTGAATTAATCAACATTATTGGAAATTTATGGTTTGACAGAACCGTAGAGCTATTAATATTCAGAAAACCATTGTTTGACACTAGTTCAAGTGAAATACTGAATTTTCATTTATATGCCCGAACTATAACCGATATGCCTGTTACCGTTGAAACTTCATTAGAATTGGCGCGAGAAATTGAGCAATTGGACCTGTGCCCTTCTAGAATAGACATAGGAAGGTTAGATTCTGAATGGCTTCGAGAAAGAGATCAATATGGTTCTGTAAAAGAATTCTTGTTAAGGAAGCTATCAGATCATATTGGTCAGGACAAGATAAATATTCAACCCAAAGATGTTGTTCTTTATGGTTTTGGGAGAATTGGAAGAATTGCTGCAAGAGAGTTAATTTCATTAGCCGGAAATGGTAAGCAATTGAGATTGAAGGCAATTGTTACCAGAAGCAATAGCGACAAAGACATTATTAAAAGAGCTGAATTACTAAGAAATGATTCTGTACATGGGCCATTTAAAGGAAACGTGGTTGAAGATCTAAATAAAAAGGAATTAATTGTAAATGGAAATGTGATTAAGATGATCGCAGCAGATAATCCAGAAGATATTGATTATACCCAATATGGAATCAACAATGCTTTGCTTATAGACAATACAGGAGTTTGGCGAGACAGAGAAGAGTTATCAAGACACATAAAGGCAAACGGTATTGACAAAGTATTACTTACTGCTCCTGGGAAAGGAGACATCCCTAATATTGTTTATGGTATTAATCAGAGTGATTTTTCTATTGAAGATGAAAACATTTTTTCTGCAGCATCATGTACAACAAATGCAATTACGCCTGTACTTGAAGTAATACATAAGGAGTTTGGTATTGATAACGGACACGTAGAAACTGTGCACTCTTATACTAATGATCAAAACCTGCTTGATAATTATCATAAAAAATCAAGAAGAGGGCGAGGAGCTCCATTAAATATGGTAATAACTGAAACTGGCGCTTCTAAAGCAATTGCTAAGGTAATTCCCGAATTAGCCGGGAAATTAACAGGGAATGCCATCCGTGTACCTACTCCAAATGCATCTTTGGCAATTTCAAATTTAAAATTGAATAAAGATGTTACACGAGATGAAGTAAATGATACATTGAAAAAATCATCTTTATATGGAAGCCTTATAGAGCAAATTGAATTTTCAGTTTCCGATGGACTAGTATCAAGTGATATAATTGGAAACACACATACTGCAATTGTCGATGGGCCAGCAACTATCAGCGCTCCCGACAACAATACAATTATTCTCTATGTTTGGTATGATAATGAATATGGCTATACACGTCAAGTGCTTAGGCTA
>JAESTI010000174.1 GCA_016763665.1 Bacteroidia bacterium
ATAGCATAAGAAGCAATATTGAAAGGAACACCTAGGAACAAATCACAACTTCTTTGATATAATTGACAGGACAACTTTCCATCTGTTACATAAAATTGAAAAAAACAATGACATGGAGGTAAGGCCATTTTGGAGATTTCCCCAACATTCCAAGCATTTACAATCAACCTTCTTGAATTCGGGTTGTTTTTGATCTGCTCTATAACTTCACTTATTTGATCAATTGTTGAGCCATCTGCACATGCCCATGATCTCCATTGATGGCCATAAACTGGCCCTAAATCACCGTTTTCATCCGCCCATTCATTCCAAATAGAAACACCATTGTCTGTTAAATATTTGACATTGGTATCTCCAGTCAAGAACCATAACAATTCATGAATAATGGACTTTAAATGTAATTTTTTAGTTGTAACTGCAGGAAAACCTTCATTAAGATCAAAACGCATTTGAGCACCAAATACGCTGATGGTTCCTGTCCCGGTTCTGTCACTTTTGGAAACACCATTCTCCAAAACATGACGCATTAACCCAAGATATTGCTTCATGGAGTATAAATTAATTGTTAGCCTTTATAAGGCCAAATCTAAAAATAAATTGAGAAAAAGAACAGTGAAGTGAGGGGAAAGTTCTAATTTATTACTTGTGAGTTTTTTCGTCAGAAACAGTAACTTTTTTTCTTCCTTTTGCTCTCCTGTTATTTATAATATCCCTACCAGCTTTAGTTGCCATTCTAGACCTAAATCCGTGCTTATTAGCTCTTTTCCTTTTCGATGGTTGAAATGTTCGCTTCATAACTTTCTAATTTCAATTACTGCTTAAGAGCTGCAAAGGTATGAATACTTTTAGATTTTAACAAAAAATCTTTAGTAGATAGCTTATAGTAATCCTCACCTATTTAAAACTCAAATAAACATACCAGATTTAGCAATTTATCCGTTATGGAATAAAATTTGTAGGTTTGAAAGTAATTTAGCACTAAAACCATCAAATTACATTGTGAAAAAAGTTCTTATATTCATTCTATCGGTTTTTGTTCTTAGTTTTTCATTAGTTGCGCAGGTGATCAATGATGAAGAAAAGCGGGACGATTATACTTTGATTGCGGTGGATGATCCATCTATAAATTCTTTTAGTGATAAGTATAATAATAGTCCTTTTGGAACAAATTACTTTTATTTTGATCCATTTCAGGTGTTTGGAGGTGTTTTCCAAATTGGATATGAGAAAGATGCAGGTAATGTAAGTTTTGCATTATTAATTTCTGGAATACTGAGAGAACGAAGCTGGAATGACGCTTACAGAGCAGGTTTAGGAGGAGAATTTCAAGTTAGATTTCATCAATATAATTATGTGAAACTCAAAAAAATTGACCCTGAAAAAGCTAGTTATAATCACATCGTCTATTTTGCACCATTTTTCAAATATCAAAATGTAAATGACCGATATACTGAAACTGACTGGGTAGATTGCTCAACACCCGCTAATCCTTGGGGCAATTGGTGTGAAATAACAATAGAACATAATAATTTAGTTACATCTTATGCAGGTGGTATCATATTTGGAATGAAAATGATATTAATGAAGAAAATGGTGCTAGACTTTTATGCCGGTGGAGGGCTCAAAATATCAACCGTGGTTGGAGATTTAAATGATTATAACGGGCTATGGTCATTGGGATATTCAGGTGTAATGCCCAAATTAGGGTTTCAATTGGGTGCAAATTTTTAAAAGAATTAAGAATGCAGGATTCAAAATTTAGAATGGATTTAAATAATAACTAATAGTAAATAGTAACGAATTTAAAATATGAAAAAGCACCTATTATTGCTGTCCCTCTTTTTTGCTTTTAGCTTTTCTAATGGTACAGCTCAAGAATACGAGCAGGTCGAATCCTTAAATGAATACAAAAACCATTTTTACTTTAACCCATTTGTGGTTTTTGCAGGAACATTTCAAGTAGGTTTTGAACACAACTTTAATACTGGTAGTATCATGTTAGTGGCAGGAGGCATATTAGCAGATAATGATTGGACTTATAAGGAAGGCTTTAACTCGGAATTACATTATAAATTTGAGATATACAATTATCAAAAATCACTTAATAAGATAAAAGGGCATCCGAGATATAATATAGTTTATTATATGGCTCCACATATTCAATTCAAGAAACAAAAAATAATTTGTGAGGATAATTGGTGGTGGGGTGGCAACTCCGAAACGCACGATGCCACTGCTTCAACTTATGCTGGTGGTGTTATGTTTGGAACTAAAGTGATCATGTTTCAAAAATTAACGATGGATATTTATGCAGGCGGTGCTATAAAGTACACAGACACTGTTGGTGACGACCCCGGTGATTTTAATTGCTTTACCGGTGGTATTTTCTCTCCATTCTATACAGGAGTTACTCCTAAGATGGGTCTTCAGTTTGGAATTAATTTTTAACTTTCTTATACCAATTCCTTTATTTCTGCAATAATCTTTTCGGCTAATTGATCTGCTGCTCCTTTAGAGTTACTTTCCGAATAAACCCTTATAATAGGTTCTGTATTTGATTTTCGTAAATGCACCCATTCATTTTCAAAATCGATCTTCACGCCATCAATACTATTCACCGGTTCATCTTTGTACTTCTCACGCATTTTACTGAGCACATCATCTACATCTATATCAGGAGTTAATTCAATTTTGTTTTTTGACATAAAATAGTCTGGATAAATTTTTCTTAATTCTGAACAAGGCTTACTACTTTTCGCTAAATGGGATAAGAATAACGCAATACCCACTAAAGCATCTCTTCCATAATGAAACTCAGGATAAATAACTCCACCGTTTCCTTCTCCTCCTATTACTGCATTGTTTTCTTTCATAGCTGCTACCACATTAACTTCTCCCACAGCTGAAGCAAAATACTCACCACCATTAATAGTAGTTACATCGCGCAATGCTCGTGTTGAACTTAAATTAGAAACCGTATTTCCAACTTTATTTTTCAAGATATAATCCGCAATGGAAACCAAAGTATATTCTTCACCAAACATGCTTCCATCTTCACATACAAGTGCTAATCTGTCAACATCCGGATCAACAACAATTCCCAAATGGGCATTTTCAGAAACTATTTTTTCAGAAATATCAGTAAGGTTTTCAGGTAAGGGTTCAGGATTGTGAGGAAAGTGTCCGTTTGGTTCGCAATACAATTCAACCACATCATTTACTCCAAGTGCTTTTAGAAGCTTCGGAACCGCAATTCCGCCAGTAGAATTTACGCAATCAATTACTACTTTAAAATTTGCATTTGATATGGCATCTACATCAACTAAAGGAATTTTTAATATCAACTCAATATGCTTACCGATATAATCATCATCTTGAGTATAATTTCCTAACTCATCTACATCAGCGTATTCGAAATCATTATTTTCAGCTAATTCTAGTATTTTTTGCCCATCACTTGCAGAAATAAACTCCCCTTTTTCATCCAATAATTTCAAGGCATTCCATTGTTTTGGATTGTGGCTTGCGGTAATTACAATTCCACCATGTGCACTTTCTTCAGCAACTGCAACTTCAACGGTCGGTGTAGTTGATAGCCCCAAGTTCATCACATCAATTCCCATCCCTATCAATGTTTGGATAACAACATCAGAAACCATTTTGCCTGATATGCGTGCATCTCTTCCTATAATTACTTGCAGCTTTCGTGTTGCTTGTTGCGTGTTGCGGTCAAGTAACCACTTGCCGTATGCTGAAGCAAACTTGACTATATCAAGTGGTGTTAGATTATCTCCTGGTTTCCCACCTATTGTTCCTCTTATTCCTGAAATTGATTTAATGAGTGTCATAAATTGATGCAAATATGCAAATTCTTACCAATGATACTAATCGCTAGCTGCGAATATACAAATGAATACAAATTAAATTAATCAATAGGCATTTATTCACATGGATTTGTATATTAGCACTACACATGAGAAAATTCATATTTCTTTTTCTTAGCACTTTTTCAATAGTCCTTTTTGCGCAATCCCCGTATATCCCTCTAGGAAATAATATATATGATGCAGTATTAAGAGTTCAAACCAGGAACTATTTTCAAAACAATCATTTAACTTCTTTACCAATTAGCGCCAATGCTGTGCATGCATTATTAGATAGTTTGGGAAATGACACTGCTCAGTTAAGTAAAACAGATCAATATCTTTTTTCAAAAACCCAAAACCTAAAAAGTAAAAAAGCAGTTTTAAAGTACTTCTATAAATACAAAAAGGACTTCTACGCCATATCCAAGAAAGAATTTGAATTGCATGTAAACCCAGTGCTTTATTTAACAAGAGGAACAGAAAAAACTACATCCGCCACTAATGCAACTTATATTAATACCAGAGGATTGGAAGTGAAAGGGTTAATTGGTAAAAGGATAGGCTTTTACTCATTCCTGGCTGAAAATCAAATACAACTACCGTCTTATGTTAGCGACAAAGTAAATTTAGAATATGGCTTGCCTGGTGAAGGTTATTATAAATGGTTTAAAGATAAATATCGCAGTTATGATTTCTTTACTGCTTACGGATACTTCACATTTGAAGCAACTAAACATGTTAATATCCAATTTGGTCACGGAAAGAATTTTATTGGAGATGGTTATCGCTCATTGATATTATCTGATTATTCTAATAACTACTTGTTTTTAAAGTCAAATACCAAAGTTTGGAAACTAAATTACCAAACTCTTTTTGCTGAGTTAGCTTCAGATCATCTACCTTCTTTAATTGTTGGTGATGGACTTATTGATAAGAAATATTTGGCTCTTCATCACTTAAGTTACAACTTAACCAAAACATCAATTTCGGAGTGTTTGAGTCTGTAGTGTTTGGACGAAACGATACTACAAAAGCCCAGCATTTTGAATTGAACTATTTAAATCCATTAATTTTTTACAGATCAATTGAGCAAGCAATCGGCAGTCCGGATAACGTTATAATGGGGACAAATCTTAAAGTAAATTTCTTAAAAACTGCTTCTTTCTACAGCCAATTTGTTTTGGATGATTTCAATTTTGGTGAATTTAAAAACAATCCCGGGTATTGGGGAAATAAGTTTGGGTTGCAATTAGGAGCCAAATATTTTGATGTTGCCGGAATTGATAATTTGGATGTCCTGTTAGAATACAATAAAGTACGCCCCTATACTTACACACATGTAAACAGTGATGCTAATCATACCCATTACAACCAACCTTTGGCGCACCCATTAGGTGCTAACTTTAAAGAAATTATAGCAGGAATTAAATACAATCCGTTACCAAAGCTGACTGCAATATCTAAAGTTTTCATTATCACTCAAGGACTAGACATGGATAGTACTAACTATGGAGCCAATATTTATCTAAGTAATAATGACCCTACAATTCCAGATAACAATACCTCTTTTTTGCAAGGGTTAAGGACTGACATTTTATTAATGGATATGACATTAACCTATGAATGGAAGCCCAATATCTATTTAGACCTTAAGGTGATCAGAAGAGTTTATGGAAATACCTTGCAGGCAACTGAAATATCAAACCATATTTATTTAGGATTTAGGATGAACGTTTCGGAGAGGAAATTTGAGTTTTAAGTCCTACCAATTACGAATTTTTACGAATAAACTAATCATCTTCTAGTTCATCATCTTCATCATCTTTACGGATATATTTAGTGACTAAATATCTTCCACCCCAACCTATAAACCAAATCCACATTAAGTAATAGTGATCGGTATACCAACCATAAATAAAGAAACCCAGAGATGCCCCAAAAAAGAAGATCAACATTCCGTAATCGTGTTTCTTATCCATTAGCTGTTGTGTTTATCAAGTAGCTTTTTAAGCACAGCAAAATCTTTTGGATATTCTGCAATTACTTCAATTTCTTCCTGTTTTATATTTCTGAATTGAACTCTGTGAGCATGCAGTGAAAATCTTTTCATAATAGGACGTTCCTCTTCTCCTGTTTTGATCTTGTATTTTTTCTTGATCTTCGACAGCAAAAACGATTCCCCACCATATACCTCATCACCAACAATTACAGCACCGAGGGAAGACAAATGTATCCTAATCTGATGCAGTCTGCCTGTAATCGGCTTGCACTCAACTAAAGTATAGTTTTTATAAAACTCAATGCTATTAAAAATAGTTTGAGCCTTCTTACCTTCTTTCTGATCAATTTTCACACGCTCTTTTCCTAAATTTTGAATTGGCAAGTCAACTTCAAGGTTTTCAAATTTATGAACTCCCTCAATTATTGCATGATACGTTTTATCAACCTTTCTATTTTGAAACTGCATTGAGATGTTTCTATATGATTCCGGATTTTTTGCAAAAATAAGTGCTCCGGAAGTTTCTTTATCTAATCGATGACAGGCTTGTAAGTCTTTATGGTATTTCTTTGCAAGCAATAGCAAATTCACCTCTTTATTCACCCTGTCATCCAACGTACTGAGCAATGCCGGTTTATTAACTACGACAATATCATCGCTTTCGTAAATTATGAGGTTTTTAAATTTTAGAGATTTCATTAATGATTAATGACAATATTCTAATGCTTACAAATGATACTATAATTATGGATACGAATACACGAATATACAAATAGCTTATAGCCAATAGTTTCTAGATAGGGCGAATACTGAATATGCTAATCAAAATAATACTTATGCACGAATTAACGATTCTTATTAAGGTTAAAACTAAATGTAGTACCTACGCCTAAACTACTCGTAACATTTACATTGGAGTTATGTGCTTCTAAAATATGCTTCACTATAGAAAGCCCTAACCCGGTTCCACCTGCTTCTCTTGATCTGCTTTTATCTACACGATAAAATCTTTCAAATAATCTTGGCAAATCTTCTTCTCCAATACCAATTCCATTGTCTGAAATTTCAACTGAAATAGTATTTTCCATTTCATAGCATCCTATTGAGGTTTTACCTCCTTCTTTCCCATATTTAATAGAATTATCAACCAAATTATAAACCACTTGCTTTATTCTGTCCTTATCTGCATTAACTATGAATGTTTTATCACAACCTTTTTTTAATTCGAGTCCAATGTTTTTCTCTTTTGATTTAATTTCCAGTGCCTCAAAGGCCTCTTTTATAAGTTCAATAACGTTAAATTCTTCCTGTTCTAAAGTCAGGTTTTTAGTTTCAAGACTGGAGATTATCAATAAGTCATCCACAAGGGTACATAACCTATCAGCATTTTTGGCAGCTTTTCTTACGAATTTTTCACGCACCTCATTTTCATTAATGGCTCCATCAAGTAGGGTATGCAAATACCCCTGGATATTGAATATGGGAGTCTTTAACTCATGTGAAACATTTTCAAGAAACTCCATTCTATAATTTTCTAACCTCTTAAGTTGTTCTATTTCTACTTTTTTCTTTGATGTCCACGTAGTAATCTGATCATTCAAGGCATCTAATGGAGGAATATTTGAGGGGGTTTCATCTGTTAACTCCTGTAAACTTTGTAAAATATTTATTACTTTTTTCTCGACAACATTTTTCATCCAAAACTGAAGCAGCCAGACAATCAAAAACAGAAACAGTAAATAAAATCCA
>JAESTI010000175.1 GCA_016763665.1 Bacteroidia bacterium
TTATGAATACAACAGAAATGTAGATATTGACATCAACCCTACCAAAAGAGAAATAGAAATATTAAAATTGATTTCCCACGAATATACTTCCCCACAAATTGCGGAAAAATTATTTATCAGTACTTACACCGTAGATACTCATCGTAAAAACCTTATTGCGAAATTAGATGTTAAAAATGTCGCAGGATTGGTAAAATATGCGGTTCAAAACGGTCTGGTAGAGTAAGTCGCAACTCTTTCCAAAAATTCATCCCCACCCTTCCGGGCATTCATGGCCCAATATTTGATTTCATGACTTGATCAAGATCAGCATGTTGTATCCCTATTTCTAGGGAGGTAGCTATCTCAATTTACTTAAATCTAGGTATTGAAAGCCCGATCAACATTAATGACCTTTGTTAAATAATTATTTATAACGGCTGTATTGAGCGGCCTCAATTGATTAATTCAACCAAACAACTAAAATTTGCCACTCATGAAATCAAGATTAATGATACTCAAATTATTGCTTTTCAATTTTTGTTTGATAGCATCCAGCTCATATTCAACACCCAGGATCATTGATGGAGGATCTAATTACAGTATTGCAATTTGCAAAGACAGTTCGGTATGGGTAATGGGATATAATAAATACCTTATTACACAGGAAATGGCTAAAGAAAATAGTAAAAGAGAATTGTATACACAGGTATACGGTTTGAATTATGTAGTGAATATTGCTGCTGGCCAAATGCATGCTCTGGCCTTAAAAAAGGACGGAACTGTATCAGCTTGGGGTAACAATAAACACGGGCAACTGGGAGTGGAAATTGGCTCATCAGTCTCAAAACCAGTCCAAATTCCTGAACTGACCAATATAAAGGACATAGATTGTGGTAAGAAACATTCAATTGCTTTAAAAGAAGATGGAACAGTGTGGGTTTGGGGAAGCAACAAGTTTGGCCAGATTGGTAATGGAACTACAGAAGATCAAAAAACACCAATCATGGTAAAAGGTTTACAGAATATTACTAAAATATCAGCTGGACATTCTCATACGTTCGCATTACAATATGACGGGAAATTATGGACTTGGGGGCGTAATAATCTGGGCCAGCTGGGTAATTCCAACTTAGAAAACAGTTCTGTTCCTGTGCTTGTATTGGGAACCCCTAAGTTTAAAACTATTGATGCAGGGAGCAGTCATTCAATAGCTTTGTGTGAAAACGGAACTGTGTGGGCGTGGGGCTCTAATCGATTCGGTCAATTAGGTCAAAACCATTACAAAATTAGTTATACTCCTATCCAGATTCCAGGGCTTTTTAATATTGCAAAAATAGCCACAGGAGGAAACCACTCTCTTGCATTAAGAAATGATTGCAAAATAATGGAATGGGGATTCACTCAATCAGTCCAGTTAAGTTCGGCAGGAGGTGGAGGAAGCAGCAGGTCGAGAATCGTTAAAAAGGAACCGGTTATTGTTGATGATCTTTCAAATATTGTTGACATAGCTGTAGGATACCATCACTCTTTAGCTTTGGAAAGTGGTGGTACTCAGTGGACGTGGTAAAAATGATAATCAATAATCAAAATAATTCAATGAATTACTCGAAAAACTATTGGGTCAATTTATTAGCAGAGATCGCCATTTGGATAACCATAGTATTGATCACAATTATGTTCCTTATCTATTCTTTGAAATACTTTTTAGAACAATAATATTCAGGCATGTTAAAATCAACCATCCTGATCAATTAAATATTAAATAAAATTAACCTATTATTAACCTTTAATCATACAAACAATGAAAAACTGGACATTATTATTTTTAGCTATTTCTCTTTTATTTATAACATCTTGTAAAAAAAAGGACAGGGAAGTATATTTTGACAATACAAAAGCATACATATATACCGATCTTTTTGTATCAGGTGCCAATGTAAACTGGGATGTTAAACTGGTGATCAATGGTGAGGATTTTGGTATTATTAAAGCAGGTGAAGTAGCAGGTCCATTCACCTTCACCGGAACAAAGTTTAAGATAGATTCATTTGTGCCACAAATAACCTGCATAGAATCCTATGTTTCCCATACCTATGATAGTGGTATAAGATACTGTATCTCAGCATTGAATGATGACATAGAAGACAAAGCCCAGGCATATAGAGATACATCCTGGAATATACCAGTGTTTAACGATGAATGGACATGGGATATAGGATTTGGGCACTCAATTCAATAATAACTGGTGAAAAAAATAAAATTTATTATAATCATATGAAACAACATTCGATCAATTTATCAGCATTGCTTCAATGTATTTTAGTTGCTATTATACCAATCATGCTAAGTTCTTGCGGATCGACTCTTTCATCATTCCAAACTGCCAAAACAGTAGAAAAGAACAAACTGGCTGCAGGGTTTGGTGTTAGCATAAGCCAAAGGAATGACTATGCTTTTGTAACTGAAAAAGATAATGACACGCTGCTGGCTGGAAGTGTTCCCATTTTTGACTTTTATGGACGTTTTGGTATATCAGATGAAGCGGATGCAGGTGTTAAAATTTCTCCCTTAAGCGGAGAAATTATTCTGGAGGGAAAATACCGGTTTTATGAAAACGAAAAATATTATCTGAATGCAGCAGGAGGATTTGGCGCAGGAATAACCCGCCTTAAAGGTGATTCAAAAGTTGGGGATGTTGTCGTAAATTCATGGAAATTGGGTGTGACCAATTTTTATTTTCCTACTTACTTTTCGTTTAATCCTTCAGAATATTTCAGTCTTTACATAAATCCAAAATACATATTTCGAATCGTTAATTATAAAAACTTTATAGAGCCATCCCAGCTTAGATATACTTCTCATGCTTATGGCTGTACTTACGGAGTATTATGGGGACATAAGTCACTTAACAGAAGCTGGATATTCAAAACCACCCCTAGCATTGCTTTTGAAGTCACTTTTGTACATGATACTGAATTAAAAAAGCGCATCTGGCAGGCTGGATTCGGAATAGGATGGAATATTAGATGATAAAGGATCTGTTAATGTCTATACGATCTCCATTTCCTGATACTTTTACCTTAGTAAAGACGGTACGAACGGGCTTAAACCCACAGATGTTTTTCCTTGTTTTTCTAACAGTGTCACTTTCCTTTCATTCAGCATTTTCCCAAAGCACATTCCAAAGAACCTATGGGAAAGATACGGTTGACTATTGCCGGTCAGTAAGACAAACCAACGATGATGGGTATATAATGGTCGGAGTTACAGAACGTGTAATTGATGGAGTTTTTGAAGATACCTATCTAATTAAAACCGATGAAAATGGTGATACACTTTGGATTAAAGCATTGGGGGGAGATCTTCCTGAAAATGGAAGTTATTCAGTTCAACAGACCAACGATAACGGCTACATAATTACGGGAGTCACTTACGGTTATTGGGGTCCTATGGATCATTTTGACATTTCCCTTATCAAAACCAATGAAAATGGTGATACACTCTGGACTAAAAGCTACGGTGGTACGGATGATGAATATGGGTACTCAATCGAACAAACAATCGATGGTGGTTATATAATTTGTGGGATTACCAACAGTTTTGGGGCCGGAAATAGGGATGTTTATCTTATCAAAACAGATTGGAATGGTGATACTTTATGGACCAGAACCTATGGAGGTGCTGATTCTGATTTTGGCTTAGTAGTCCAGCCAACTACAGATCTTGGTTATATAATTGTTGGACATACAAAAAGTTTCGGTGCAGGCAATTATGATATATATCTTATCAAAACAGATATAATTGGTGATATCCAGTGGACAAAAACATACGGAGGAACTGAATACGAAAACGGTTCTTCAGTTCAACAGACAAGCGATGGGGGATATATAATTGCCGGTAGTACATATAGTTTTGGAGCCGGAAATGGTGATGTTTATATTATCAAAACAGATGAAAATGGTGATACTCTCTGGACCAGAACTTATGGTGGTTCTAATACTGATGGTGGAAAATCAATTGAGCAGACAAATGATGGGGGATATATAATTGCAGCTGGTACATCTAGTTTTGGGGCCGGGAGTAAGGATGTTTATCTTATTAAAACAGATAAAAATGGAGACACCCTCTGGACGAAAACTTATGGGAGCATTGGTTATGAATCTTGCGAGTCAATCCAACAAACCCGTGATGGTGGTTATATAATAGGTGGTCATACTACAAGTTTCGGAGCTCGGGCCTATGATTTTTATCTTATCAAAACAGATACTGAAGGAAATACAGGTAGTTGTAATGAATACAGGACAAATACTGTGGTTAAGAGAACTAATACTAACATTAAAACTCCAACAACATTAGTAAGTAGAGGTGGATCGGCTCATCCAACAGCTTTAAAAATTTTCAATTCGCCAACAAGAGATAGTGTATTATGCCTTGAACCAGCAGGTTTTTCCGACACAAATAATTTCCATGATGCTAACAATCTCAGGATCTATCCAAATCCAAACACAGGAAAATTTACAATAGAGATGGATGTGCTAGAAATTCAAGATTTGCAAATAACAATAACTAATGTTCTTGGACAGAGAATTTGCTTTGACAAAGTAGAAAAGTTTATGGGAACTTATAAAAAGAAACTTGATTTCAATAAGTATTCAAAAGGAATATATCATTTGCAAATAAAATCAGTAAAAGGAGAAATAAACAGACAGGTAATTTGTCAATAAAAAAGATAGAAACTAAATAAATTAACAAAATCATTAAATCATGAAAACAAAATCAATTATTAATAAACCAGTATTTTGCGTCTTAACGCTAGGTATAGTATTAATTGCTTCCTTATCAACAAGATCACAAACCTTAGATGGAGGCTTTGGGCATTCCATTATACTTTGTGAAGACAGCACCGTTTGGACATGCGGTAGTAATTATTATGGCGCATTAGGAGATGGAACAACAACAAACAGTAGTACACCGGTGCAAGTTTCCACGCTTTCCAAAATAATTGCAGTAGATTCAAGAGGTTCGAACTGCATGGCATTAGGTGATGACGGTTCGGTTTGGGCTTGGGGACATAATTACTATGGGCAATTAGGCAATGGTACCACTACAGGATTTGATGCTAATCCTTCTCCGGCTCAGATAAATGGACTTTCCAATATAATTGATATAGCTGTAGGGGATGGTTTCTCCATGGCATTACAAAATGATAGTATGGTGTGGATGTGGGGATCTAATTCTTCCGGTCAATTAGGAATTGGCACAACTGAAGACACAACTCTACCTGTATTAGTTACTGGGCTCTCTGATGTTATCGCAATAGCAGCTGGGGAGTTGCATACTATGGTACTTAAAAGTGACAGCACAGTTTGGACTTGGGGACATAATGCTTATGGGCAATTAGGTGATAGTACTAATAATCAGAGCGAAGTAGCTGTAAAAGTAGTGGGTCTTGAAAATGTTGTTGCAATTGCAGCCGGAACCTGGCATTCTTTAGCAATAAGAGACGATGGTACTGTTTGGACATGGGGACATAATACTTATGGGCAATTAGGTGATGGCACAACGACAAGCAGTAACACACCAGTACAAGCATCCGGGCTTTCCAATACTAGTGCTATTGCAGGAGGCTGGTTTCATAGCATAGCATTAAAAGATGATGGTACAGTATGGACATGGGGGGAAAACCAATATGGCCAATTAGGAGACGGTTCAAATACAGATGGTAGTTCACCTTCGCAGTTGTCCAGTCTATCGGGCATTACTGCTGTGGAAGCCGGGCGTGATCACTCTATGGCATTGAAAAATGATAAAACAGTATGGACATGGGGATGGAACTGGAGGGGGCTACTGGGTGACGGCACAACTACAGATAGGAACACACCAGTAGAAATGGAATTAAGTTGCATTCCGACTGGTATTCCCAAATATGATTTAGAAAGTGTACTTAACATTTTCCCCAATCCTTTCAAAGATGTGACGAACATCACCTACACACTGAACAAAGAAACGGAAGTCAGCATTGAGGTTTTTAATTTAGAGGGGAAAAAAATCAGATCAGTGACAAATGAAAGACAACAAAA
>JAESTI010000176.1 GCA_016763665.1 Bacteroidia bacterium
GAAGTATACCTGCGTGAAACCAAAATTAACGGGCAAACAAAACTTACCAACATGAACTTAGAATTCACACGTGCGATCCATTTTATAGCAGGTTATAACTATGCCTTTAATGCTGATTGGAAATTCAAGTCTGAAGCTTATTATCAGCTAATGGATCGTATTCCAGTAGAAGGTACAGACCTTACCAGTTATTCAGTTTTCAATGAAGGTACTTCTTACAATGGTATTCCTCATATTGATAGCTTGGTTTCCGATGGACAAGCACACACTTATGGTATTGAACTTACCTTAGAAAGGGTATTTTCCAAAGGTTATTACATGATGGCCAACGGTTCAATTTTTAGATCGGAATATGCAGGAAGTGACAATGTTTGGAGAAGAACAGCTTTTGATCAGAGTTTTATTGTAAACCTGCTTGCAGGAGCTGAATTTGATATCGGAAAGAATAAAAAGAGAGTATTGGTTACAGACATCAAAGGTACTTATGCTGCAGGCAGAAAATATACTCCAATGGAAGTTTATTATGCCTATACACCTGACACTGTGGCAAGAGTACGATTTTTAACAGATGATGCCTATACCATCAAATACAAAGATTATGCAAGATTTGATGTAAAAGTAGGGTTTAGAGAAAATTACAAGCAGTTAACATTAACATGGTATATCACTGTTCAAAATGTATTCAATACCAATAACATACTAACGCGTGTGTTTAATCCAATGTCGGGTAAAATTGAAAATGCCTATCAGTTAGGCCGATTACCAATTGGAGGGTTTAAGATCGAGTTTTAGGAACTTGATGCTGGATCTTGGATATTGGATGTTGGATATTGGATATTGGATGTTGTTACTGGCAACTTCTGGGTTAAATGTTTAGTTTGCTCGGCCTCTCTTTTTGATTGAATATCCGAAAATTGCCGTATTTTTGGCTCCTTATTAATTTTAGAATGAGAGTCAGCTATCCTATTAAACTACTATTTGTTTTGCTTGTTTTTCTAATGTCCAACATCGATCTGTCGGCAAGAATAAAAAGCATGGTATGGGGTATTGGGCCAAGAGCCGGTGACCCTATGGGCTTATCCTTTAAATATTACTTTTCTGATGATATAGAATATGAATTAAACCTCGGGACAACAGGCTTATTTGCAGCTACTTATTATTATATATCATTTGATAAGCTTGAAAAATTTAAAAATTGTGAATGTACCTTCAAGAGTTATGAAATACCTCATGCTTATAGTGCTCAATTTAATTACTTGTTTTATCAGTATTTTCCAGGAGTGGATGCTGGAAATTTGCTGTGGTATTATGGGTTCGGGGGACAATTCAGGTATATCAATATAGATTATACGTTTGATGAAAAGATCTATAAAGAGAACAATAAAACTGAATGGAAGCGGAATCAAGTTTACCGACTTTACACATACGATCTAGGGATCGATGCTATTATGGGATTGGAATATGTAATGGGAAAAATCCCAATTACATTTTTTGTTGATGTAAATATGTTCTTTGAGTTTTTAAATGATCCGGGTGTTTTTCGACCACAAGCAGGTATTGGGTTTAGGTATAATTACCTAAAGTGAAAATTCACTAAATCAATTAGCAAGTTCTGCGATAGAATCAACGTCAATCTTCTCCATACAATCAAAATGGCCTTTAGGGCATTTCTCATAGCCAAGTTTGGAACAGGGCCTGCAACTTAAGTCTTTCACTTCTATAATATGAGATTCCGAGGTTTCTGATCGAGAACCAAAATAAGGGTACATCCCAAATTCAGGGACTGTATTTCCCCAAATGGAAATTACTTCCTTTTTCAACGCTGCAGCAATGTGCATTAAGCCTGTGTCATGCGTAATTACTTTTTCTGCTCCTTGAATTATTGAAGCTGTTTCCAACAAACTGTATCTGCCACAGGCATTGTATACTAATTTCATTTTCGTAAAACTTCCCAGGTCATCAACTATATTTATCGCTCCTTCCCGATCATTCCTATCACCTAATAATGCAATAGGTTTATTGATCTTCTTACAAATCGAAAGAATTTTTGAAAGCGGAAGTTTTTTTGTGTTATGCAATGCCCCAATCGCAAAAGCTATATAACCATTTCTATAATTTTCAGGCAGGTCATTTGCCACATTTACATTATCTGGAATAAAAAAATCTAACCCCTTATCATCATTTACAACTCCCAGTTTTTTAACTGCCTCCATGTATCTATCAACAATATGTTTTTGAGGAAGTTTATTAACCTTTAGATTCACCAACATCCATTTTTCAAAATTCAGCTTGTTAAATGAATATGACTTCCCCCCTATCCTGCTTTTCACAACCAGTGACCTTAAATTATGATGCAGATCAATTATATAATCAAACTTTTCTTTTGCAAGTTCGGAAGTAAGTTTCCTGAGATTGGTATCTAAATAATGCTTTTTATCTATGTAAGGGTTATGCTCAACAAGATCCTTATACTTTAGTTTTGTGACAAAATGGACTTCAGCATTCTCCAATTGGGTTTTGACACACCTCACTACGGCACTCGTAAGCACAATATCGCCAATGGAGCTAAATCTTATTATTAATACTTTGGTCATAGAATTTATGTAACTGGATGCTATTACTATCTCGCCTATTTCTTATATGCATCTTTGTGCATTCGTTATTCTTTTTTCAGTTTCCATTTTTTTAATGCACCAATTAGAAATAAAAGCCCAATTGCCAAAGCGGACAAAGAAAATATTGTTTCAGCTAATGAATTTGTCTTTGCCAGCATTTCAAAAATCAATTCGCCAAGTCCACGAAAAATATAAATCCCAGCGATTGTAAATATCACAGGTTTTAAAAATGGTAATTTTCTAAATTTATTATCTGCGGATAGTCCATACAGTCCGAAAATGAAAAATATAATTGAAACAAAAATGGTCATCAAATATGGCAATGTGTAATGAACTTCTGAAAGTTCTTTCATTTCATTTCCAATTCCAGTGAATACAAACATTTGTTCAGCCCAAAGTAGGCCAATTATATGGGCAACTGCAATTGCTATATTTATATATCCACAAAGTCTTAACATATGTTTTTAATTTTAGGTTATTTGGATGGGTGAAATTCCATCCGCCAATTGCTGGAGCAACTTTAGTATTTTGTTTGAACAAATGAACAATAGAACATTTGAATAATTGAATGCGGAAATGTATATAAACATGAAATTATTATTACTTCAAAATTCGTTGTTCAAATGTTCTATTGTTCGTATGTTATAAATTTTAAGTGCCTTTCAGCCGGTAGTAGTTTAATTAATTCCTAAGTAAATAAGTCCACAAATTGCTTACCATTATAAAATATCAAGAATCCAGCATCAAGTTATGTTTTCTTTCTTTAAAATATTCCTCAATTTCCTTTATTGATAGTGTATTCAGTGTCATTTCTTTGGTCAAGCAACCCTTGCGAGCAACATTGATTCCAAGTTTTACATGATTGAGCCCCTCAATAGTATGTGCGTCAGGATTAATTGAAATTTTAACACCTTTCTCAAGAGCATATCCAATCCACCGCCAATCCATGTCTAACCTCCTTGGGTTTGCATTTAGTTCTATGATCACTCCATATTCCGCACATTCATCAATTACTTTTTTATGATCAATCGGATAACCTTTTCTTTGAAGCAACAAGCGGCTTGTTAAATGTCCAAGAATTGTTGTATACGGATTCCTAACAGCTTTCAATATCCTATCAGTAGCTTTTTGTTCATCCATCTTTAAATTTGAATGTACTGAAGCAATAATGAAA
>JAESTI010000177.1 GCA_016763665.1 Bacteroidia bacterium
GCTCAGTTTATTTCATATTACAAGCCATAACAAAAAATAGTATCCCATACTTAGTGTTAGGAGGATTATTTATTTTTCTAAGCAGCTTTTGTAAGGGAATTCAAGGCCTTTTCCCAATCACTTCAGTTTTCATTTATTGGTTAATTACCAAGAACATTTCATTAAAGAAAATGCTCTCTTTTAGCATCATTCTAATCGCAATACCTACTGTTATTTATTTGCTATTATTCACGCATGATGCAGTGATCGCAAGCTACAGTGCTTACTTCCAGGACAGATTGGTTGGAACATTTCAAAAAGAACATATAGCAACAACTACAAACAGGCTATACTTGCTCTATCGGTTATTATGCGAACTACTTCCAGCAATTGCTATTTGTATTCTTATCACCATTATCAATAATAGATGCAAAACGCCAAAACTTGCTAACCCTAATCTTAAAACCGCTATTTTTTTCATTCTATTGGGATTGTCAGGATCCGTTCCTTTAATTGTCACCTTAGAACAAAGAGGGTTTTACCTTATTACTTCTATCCCTTATTTTGCGATAGGATTGGCAATTATATCCTCTTTTAAACTAGCGCCTTTATTAGAAAAAATAAGCGTACATACTCGTGGTTTCAAAGTTTTAAAAATCACTTCAATAATTCTATTAATATCAGCACTTTCCTTATCAGGCCTTATGTTGGGCAAAACCAAAAGGCATCATGATATATTGCACGATGTTTATTTAATTGGAGAGAATATCCCAAACTTTAGCATTATTGATGTCCCTTATAAAATATGGAGAATTTGGGCACTGCAAGCTTATTTTGTGAGACACTTTAATATCGGATTAGATGCATCCAAGCAAAAACACAAGTATCTCATGCTTGAGAAAAAAACAAACGCACCAAAAAATCATATCGAAATTCCAATTAATCTTAGGAGATTCAAGCTTTATCAAAGAAATTAATCTCTCTACTCTTTAAATTCTAAAACTTAATTTTATATATAAATCAGTGTCCATGTGCTGACATAATAACATTATTGAGAGCTTTTTCTTTTGATTTATAATACCTCCCTCTATTTTCGCTTCGGTTTGCCACCACATTTGATTACCGTAAAACCTAAAATTATGAAACAAAAGTTTTTATTAGTTCTGTGGGTGGCATTCTTATCCATCCAAATCATTAGTGCTCAAACATCAAGAAATTGCAGCACTATGGAAAATTTAGGCCGCCTGATTCAAAATGATCCACATTTACTGGATCGAATGAATAATATTGAACAGTTTACCGAACATTGGATCAATCGCATCTCACAATCAAGAGCAGTTCCAACAATAATTACAATACCCGTAGTTGTTCATGTTGTACATAATAATGCTTCGGAGAATATTTCTGATGCTCAAATTCAATCACAAATTGATGTATTGAATGAAGACTTAAGGAAATTAAATGCAGATGTTGTTAATGTGCCAGCTGAGTTTTCTTCTCTTGCAGCAGATATTCAAATTGAGTTTTGCCTTGCAAGTATAGATCCCTCTGGTGCCGCAACTTCAGGAATTACCAGAACATTCACCAATAACTTTTCATTCTCTACAAACGATGTAGTAAAATTCAACAGTTTTGGAGGAAAAGATGCATGGCCTAGTAACAAATACTTTAATATATGGTCATGTGATCTAGGAAGTACTCTTGGATATGCCCAATTTCCGGGAGGGTCAGCTTCAACAGATGGTATTGTAGTTAACTATCGATATTTTGGAAGAGGGGGAACTGCTCAAGTACCATTTGACAAGGGCCGTACAGCAACGCATGAAGTTGGTCACTGGCTTAGTTTACGACATATATGGGGAGATGCTTTTTGCGGAAACGATTTTATTGGTGATACCCCAACCCAATCAGGCCCATCCTTTGGCTGCCCTGGATATCCGCAATTTAGTTGTAGCTCAAGTGATATGTTCATGAATTATATGGATTATACGGATGATGCATGACCATGTTTAGTAACGGACAAAAAAACAGAATGAGAGCCCTCTTTGAAGTAGGTGGATTTAGGGAAGGTCTTTTAACTTCAGACGGGTGCGGAGGAACTGTAACTCCTCCAACTTGCAACATACCCGATGGGCTGACTACTTCAAGCATAACAGAAAACAGCAGTACCGTTAGTTGGACAACTACCAGTGCTTCTAGCTATGATGTTCAGTATAGACCCGTTGGCAATACAGTCTGGCTAAATACTTCTTCAACATCTACTTCTGCATCATTAAGTGCTTTGACCACTTCAACACAATATGAATTTCAGGTAAGAAGTGCCTGCTCAGCGACAGATGTAAGTGCTTATTCTGCTTCAACAACATTTACAACTTTAAGCCCCTCTACAGGTCCAACATATTGTTCATGTGAAGCAACTGATGCAACAATTGAATGGATACAAAACGTTAGTATAAATACTATTAACAATACCAGTGGTTCGAACGGAGGATATGGGAACTTTACCGCACTTTCAACCGATTTGCAAATTGGATCAAGTGTTTCAATATCCGTTACCCCTGGGTTTTCCTCAACTGAGGAAAGAGAAACATGGTTAGCCTGGATTGATTTTAATCAGGATGGGGCATTTGATGAAAGATCAGAGCTGGTTTTTGATGGGGAATCAAGAAGTTCATCAGCAATATCTGGTAGTTTCACTATTCCTTCTACAGCTACTTTAGGAGTCACAAGATTGCGAATCGCTATGTTATTTAATGACGATCCACTTCCATGTGGAATATTCTCATTTGGTGAAGTAGAGGATTATACAGTAAATTTAGTTTCAACAGCGTCTCCTCCAGCTACTTGTGATGTACCGAGTGGACTAAGTGCTTCCAATATTTCTGATACAAGCGCCACGTTAAATTGGACTTCTACAGGAGCATCGAATTATGAAATTAGACATCGGGAATCAGGCTTGGCGACATGGACTAATACAAATTCAAACACCATCTCAACTGATATTGACAAACTTAATCCATCTACCACTTACGAATATCAGGTAAAAAGTGTTTGTTCGGCAACAAGTTCAAGTGACTTTTCCACGATAGCTACTTTTACAACTATAACAAGTGTAGTTAATCCACCCTCTACTTGTGACACCCCAACAAGTCTATCCACTTCAAATATCACAGATAATAGTGCGACTTTAAATTGGGTTACAACAAACGCGTCAAGTTACGATGCAAGATATAGACCCTCCGGAGCAACAACATGGATTAATACGTCATCAACAACTATTTCCATTAACATAAATACCTTATCGTCATCAACTACTTATGAATTTCAAGTACGGAGTGTTTGTTCCACTACCAGCACAAGCAATTTTAGTGCATCAAGTTCTTTCACAACATTGTCAACCAATCCTCTGCCAACGACATGCAATGCTCCAGGTGGACTGTTTGCTTCCCCTATAATGGATAATGGAGCTACACTAAATTGGTCATCTATTACTGGGGCGGTAAGCTACGATGTTGAATATAGAGAAGAGAAAGGAGCAAATTGGACTGTCGCTAGTTCTACTACCAATTCAATTACAATTACAGGACTTACTTCTAAAACTAAATATGAATGGCAGGTCAAAAGTGTTTGCTCAAGTACTTCCACCAGTAATTTCTCAGCAATGGAACAATTTGAAACATTGAAACAAGGTGAAGCTCCTCAGGCAAAAACCGGAAATAATAGTGGATACATTAATTTAATAACAGATCAACTTACTGTAAATATGTATCCATCCCCTGTTAAGGAGGTATCTAATGTTACTCTATCGATTAATAATAAAACAATTAAAAATCTTAATTTGAAACTCTTCAACTTACAAGGAGCATTGTTATTTGAGGATGATATCAATACTTCAGAAGATAGTTTTGACTACAAATTACCTGTTATTCAATTAGATGGAGGAATTTATTACCTAATGATAGGAAATAGAAACGCTATTGTAACTAAGAAACTGATAGTGCTCGATTGAGATAGGTGCTAGTAATGATATTATAAAAGACCGATTTCTGTCATCCTGAACGTAGTGAAGGATCTTGTTACATAGTAGCAATCAAGGAACTAGATTCTTCACTACGTTCAGAATGACACGAATTTTTGACTTTTGAGATAGCCTCTTTTTTATTCTATAAATTTCGAAAGGATTTCTTTTAAAGACTTATAAGTTTCATCTAAAATATTTTCTACTTCTTCAGTACTCATCCATTTTACTTCTGTAATATCCTCTTCTACTTGAGGGGTCAACACCAGTTCATCATCACACCTCATCTCATACCAATAAGCGGTTTTAAAATATTTCTGTTTATTCATTTCATAAGTATGAAAAGTGGGAATTAATGCTTTAATAATTTCCAAAGAATCAATTCCACATTCCTCCTTTACCTCACGAATTGCGGCTTCCTCAATTGATTCTTCTTCCTCCACTTTGCCTTTTGGAAGATCCCACATTCCTCTCCTGAATATCATTAAAATTTCACCATTTGAGTTCTTGACAATCCCACCTGCTGCATCTATTAATTCAAACTGATTCTTTACTGAACCCAAAAGATCATCTTGCGATTCGCTCTTTAACACAGCTGAATCAACCAGCCCTTTTTCCAATTCGGATACTACATTTTTTATGGTTTGAATATCAGGATTCTCGTAAATATGAATTGAAAGCTCATCGAGCTCAACATCACTAAAATCAACTAAAATAAGTGGATTATTGTTGATATAAATTTTATACATTTGCCTAATGATTGAAGCGAAAGAGGATACAGCCCTAAAAATAGCAGAATATCTATTACAAATCAAAGCTATCATCATTAGGCCGAATGAACCTTTTACATGGGCCTCAGGATGGAAATCACCCATTTATTGTGACAACAGAAAAGCACTTTCCCACCCTGCCATAAGAACCCATATACGCCAAAAACTTGGTGAAGCAATCACTTCAGAATTTGGAAATATTGATGCAATTGTGGGTATTGCCACAGCCGGGATTCCCCAGGGAGTATTAGTAGCAGAAGAACTAGGTTTACCTTTCGCTTATGTTAGGCCAAAACCAAAAGAACATGGCCTTAAAAATCAAATTGAAGGTGATATACAACCAGGTTCCTCTGTTGCAGTAATAGAAGATCTGGTTTCTACAGGAGGAAGTAGTTTGAAAGCTATTGCGGCATTGAAAGACAACAACTGCGATGTAAAAGGACTAGTTACCATCTTCAGTTATAATTTCAAGATTGCCAAACAAAATTTCAAAGAAGCCAAAATCAGGTTCGTGTCATTATGCGATTACGATACCTTGATCAAACAAGCAAAAAACAGTGGTTACATTGACAAAGCTGACATCAAGACCTTAAAAGCCTGGCGTGATGATCCCGAAAATTGGGGACAAAAAGTTGGTACTGCCAGTGTTTCTCGGTAATTCGCAAAAGCAATATTCTATTTTCTACTCACGTTTCTATTCAGTAAACTTCTAAAGAAACATTTTGTCTTTAATTATTAATTTAGAGGCATATACAAATCATGCAAAGCTTACTAAACATAGTCATTTCATTTGAAGATTACTCTTCATGGTTCATTTTGCTTTGTGTTATACTTGGATGTGTATACGCATTCATCCTATACAGAAAATCAAAAACATTTTCTGATTCTCCAAAATGGATATCTCTATTTCTATCCATATTAAGAGCAGCAACAATTACGATATTAGCTATACTGCTGTTAAATCCATTGATCACATCATTGATAAGACACCTTGAAAAGCCAATAATTATCTTTGCACAAGATGAATCAGAATCTATTACCATTGCTCCTGCAACTTTCTATCAAATAGGAGATTCCTCAAATTTCAAAACAAAATATCCCCAACAAGTAAATAATCTACTTGAAGATCTTTCAGAAAATTATGAGATCCGCACTTACCAATTTGGAAGTAAGCTTGAGCTGAAGGCCGAATTTACATTTAAGGAAAAGCAAACAGATATATCAGCCCTTTTTAAAGATATTGAATCAAGGTATGATAATAGAAATATTGGAGCCATTATAATTTCCAGCGATGGACTGTATAACAAAGGAATTAACCCCATCTACGCATCACAAAAGATCAGTGCTCCTATCTATACAATTGCAATGGGAGATACAACGATTCAAAAAGATTTAAAGATCACAAAAGTCAGAAATAATGAATTAACATTTTTAGGCAATAACTTCCCAATTGAAATTTCTATAAATGCAGATCAATGCCAGGGAGATAAAACGCTTCTTAAGATCATTCATAATGATAGATCGATATTTCAAAAAGAGTTGCAAATTGATAAGAATGCATTCTCTACTATCATATCAAACAATCTAAAAGCTAACCAGAAAGGTGTACAGCATTACAAACTACAACTTTCATCCATTGACGGAGAGATAAGCTATCAAAATAACATTAAAGATATTTTTATTGATGTTATTGATTCCAGACAAAAAATACTGATACTGGCGCATGCTCCTCACCCAGACTTATCAGTTTTGAAAAGTGCGCTTGAGCAAAATCAAAATTATGAAGTACAAACTATCTTATTTAAACAAATAACAAACAATTCTTTAAATATTGATAAGTACAACTTGGCAATCCTTCATCAATTGCCTTCTAAAAATAACAATGCACAATCCATCGTCAATGAACTTAAAGCAAATGAAATTCCTATGCTTTATATCATCGGCACACAAAGCTGGCTGTCTTCTTTTAACAACCTAAAATTGGGCATGCAAATAAATCACAGCAGGAACAGACACAATGAGGTTCAAGCAAATATTAATACAGATTTTGATTCATTTACCTTGAGTGAAGATTTAAAATTAAGAGTGATAGATTTCCCTCCTTTAATAGCACCATTTGGCAACTATCTTGGTAATAATCTTGACAATACTCTATTATATCAAAAGATTGGAAATGTTAATTCCAGTTATCCTCTATTAACTTTTCTAGATAAAGGAAGTTATAAAATAGGGATATTGGTAGGAGAAGGTATCTGGAAATGGAAGTTGCAGGAATATGCTCAATATCAAAACCACAATTCTACCAACGAATTGATCACCAAAACTATTCAATACCTTGCAACAAAATCCGATAAAAGACAATTCAGATTGGTTAACACCAAAAGTACTTTCCTTGAAAATGAAGTGATCAAATTTGACGCAGAAGTTTATAATGACAGCTATGAACTGATAACCGATCCTGAAATCAGTATTAAATTTACTGATGCAAAGGATAAGTCTTTTCCGTATACTTTTAACAAAACATCCAATAGCTATTCATTAGAGGCAGGCTTTTTTAAATCGGGCACTTATCAATACGAAACACAGGTTCAAATTGGAAAAGAGCTTCATCATTTAAATGGCACTTTTACAGTAAAACCCATTCAAATTGAATCCCAGTCTACTGTAGCTGATCATCAATTACTTTATAACCTGGCAAAAAGTCACGGTGGTGAAATAATTTATCCTGCCCAAATTGAAGGTCTTCCGGAAAAGATCGATCAAAGGGAAGACATGCAATCTATATCGTATACAACAAAAACATTCCAGGCAATTATAAATTTACCTGGAATTCTTATTCTCTTGATCCTGCTTCTAACTGTTGAATGGTTTGTTAGAAAACGAGAAGGAGGAATTTAAGGCTCGTTGATTCGTGTATTCGTTTATTCGTTTATTGGTATTTAGGTTTATTCATATTGTCTATTTGTTATAAGCTATTATCTATTCTTATATTCGCATTATAATTAGTATCATTCATCCCGAGCAACTTGGGATTAGCATCAATCATTTGTATTAAGTGCCTTTCAAACCAAATCGATATCTATACGGCTATCTGTTCGTTTTTCTGTTTCTTATTTGTTCTAATCAAATACTCGGACAAACTGGAATTCCTTATTTAAAGAACTACACTTCAAAGGAATACGATGCTGCCGCTCAAAATTGGTCAATAGTGCAAGACCATAGAGGGGTTATTTATATTGGAAACAACTTTGGCATATTAGAGTATGATGGAACCAACTGGAACCTAATACCTGTAAGTAATGAATCTTTGGTCAGATCACTTAGCATTGACAAAAACGGTATTATTTACGTTGGAGCACAAGATGAATTTGGCTTTTTATTACCTGACTCCACAGGTTCTTTGAAATACCATTCCTTAATTCACCACCTTGATTCATCATACAATTCACTTGGAGATATATGGCAAACCCATGTACTAGAGAATGATGTTTATTTTCAATCCTCAAATTATATTTTTAAATGGAATGGTGAAGAGATAAAGTCGTGGAGATCTGAAACATCTTTCCATATTCTTTTCAACGTGAACAACCAGCTTTTTGTCAGACAAAAAGGGATTGGTTTAATGCAATTAATTGATGATGGATTACAGCTTATAAAACAGGGAGAACGATTCGCGGATAATGCTATTTACGCTATGCTCCAATACAATGAAACTGCCATCTTAATTGGAACTAGAGATGAAGGATTGTTATTATTAGAAACAGACAATGAAGAAAGCCAGTTTACAATTAATAAGTTTCCGAATCAGATAGAAGAACTCTTAACACAGAATATCATATATAATGGAACTCAAATTAGTACAAATGAATATGCATTTGGCACGATAAACGGTGGTATGATTGTTATGGATAAGAATGGGCAGTTTCTATATCAAGTCGATAAAAACTCAGGCCTTCAAGACAATACAGCCTGGGCCATATGTAATGATAAAGAGAAGGGAGTTTGGTTAGCATTAAACAATGGAATATCAAGAATAGAAACAAGTTCCCCATTATCAGTCTATAATAATACCAATGGACTTGAAGGAACCGTTGAAGCCATTAGTGGTCATGGCAATAAATTATATGCTGCTACTCACCTTGGCGTGTACTTTTTAGAACAGGGTCAAGGCAAAACTTCTTATTTAAATCCAACCTTTCAAAAAATAGAAAGCATAAATGAACAATGCTGGCATTTGCTTCCATTGCATTTAAAAAACTATAATTCAATTTTAGTGGCTAACAATAATGGCATTTATGAAATACAAAATGGAACAACCCAACTTATACTTCCCTGTAACCCAACGTACTTATACCAATCCAGGAGTGACACCAACAGGATTTTCATTGGCCTCTTAGACGGCATCGCCTCAATAAAATTTCAGAATAATAAATGGATAAAAGAAGGTAACCTTGGTGAATTAAGCGATGAAATAGCCACTATTACAGAGGATGAAAACCGAAACCTATGGCTTGGAACATATACAAACGGTGTTTATAAGCTAGAAATTCAAGATGTTTATGACCCATTAACCATTCAATACACCCATTACGATTCGTCATATGGAGTTCCGGATGGATGGGTTTTCACCTATCATGCTTTAAATAGAATAGTATTTGCAACAACTTACGGTTTATATAAACAAGTTGAAGTTGATAACAAGGTCAATTTTCAACCTGACCAAAGCCTGGGACTTAAATTTACGGATGGATCAAGAGGTATACATCGATTACTGGAAAATGATAGTAAGAAGGTCTGGATGTTTACTACTTCTGATCAAAGAACTGAAATCGGTTATGCAGAAAAAAGCGATGAAAGTTTACTTAACTGGATCTATACACCTTTCTTAAGAATGCCGAAGCAATTTATTCAGTCGATCTACACCGACAAGAATAATTTTACATGGATTGGGGGAACAGAAGGGCTTGTAATGTACAATCCCAATAAGAACTATAGTTATGAAACCGCTTATAGTGCTTTAATAAGGCATGTTTCTCTTGACAAAGATTCAGTAATATTTTCAGGTACATTTCATACTAAAGGAGTTGTCAGTGTTAAACAGCCCAACAGTTTTATTCCAACGTTACCTTTTAAGCTAAACTCAATTCAATTTGAGTACTGCGCTCCCTCCTTCAATAATGAGAATGCAAATGAATTTCAGTATTTCCTCAAAGGATTTGATAAAAATTGGTCAAGTTGGTCAAAAGAGCATAAAAAACAGTATACAAATTTACCCGAAGCACAATATGAATTCTACATTAAAGCCAGGAATGTATACAACCATATCAGCGAAGAAGCAAAATATGAATTTACCATTTTACCTCCCTGGTACAGAACCCTTTGGGCCTACATTTCTTACTTGATTGTTTCTGCAGGGATCATATATATAATTCTTCAATTGTACTTAAGAAAACTTCGGGCAGAAAATGCCCGTTTGGAAAGAATTGTTGATGAAAGGACCAAAGAGATCAGGAAGCAAAAAGATCAAATTGAAAAGAAGAATGTTGACCTTGGTGAAGCCTATAAGGAAATTGAGGAAAAAAATAAAGATATTACTGATAGTATAAATTATGCTCAAAAAATCCAGGAAGCCATTTTGCCAGATCATGAATTTCTTACAGAAGTTTTACCTGAATATTTCATATTATTTAAACCAAGAGACATTGTAAGTGGTGACTTTTATTGGTCAGCTTTTAAGAACCCCTACTCTAACTGGGACAATGAAGAAATAATTATCGCTGCTTGTGATTGTACTGGACATGGAGTTCCCGGAGCGTTTATGAGCATGATAGGAAAGTCATTATTAGATAAAATTGTTCTCGAAAACAAAGTTTTGGAACCAGATAAGATCCTGAATAATTTACATGATGGCGTTCGGTTTGCCCTTAAACAAGAACGTGAAGATTCATCATCGAGAGATGGAATGGATCTGGCCTTGTGCAAACTAAATTTAAAAGACCGAAAAGTAGATTATGCAGCAGCGAATCGTACATTGTTCATTATTGCCAAAGAAGATCAATTGCCCTTGATTGACGGAAATTCTCCTGAAATTAATGAAGAAAGAAAAGTTTCGGGCAATGGAAAAGTTGTTGTTGAAGTCAAATCAAATAAGTTTTCCATTGGAGGTTACCAAAAAGAAGACACCCGTTTATTTACAAATCATGAAATTAAATTGCAAAAAGGTGATTCGATCTATCTTTTCTCAGATGGATATCCGGATCAATTTGGAGGCCCGAAGGACAAGAAATATTCTACCCGGAGGTTTAAAGAACTACTGATCTCAATTCAGGAACTAACAATGCAAGATCAAAAGGAAAAAATGGACAAAGAGATCATGGAGTGGATGGATACCTCAGAACAAATTGATGATATACTTATAATAGGTATTAGGGTCTAAATATCTGGCAAATTACTTTGATTTTTACCAGTTTATTCGGACATTCGGTCGGTTACAAAACAAACAGTCAAAATTCATGAAAACACCAACGACCTCATGCAGAAATTCTCTGCTGGCCTTGCTATTTATTTTTTCTTACCTGAACTCTACAGCTCAGACAATTTTTTTCGAAGACTTTCAAAATGGAATGCCCGGAAACTTTACTTTGTATGATCAAGATAGTTTAATCCCAGATGCAGGTGTAGTTTTGTTACTAA
>JAESTI010000178.1 GCA_016763665.1 Bacteroidia bacterium
AATTAAAATAGATGTTTTTATGGAAACCCGGAAAACAATTGAAACAAGCACGTCATCAGTTTGGATAGATGATGGTTTTATCAGAGTGGTTAAACGGCCTAACACCAATGAAAATTTGCAAGATGCTAAAGAAGTGGTGGCAGCTATTCGAGAACTTACCGGAGGTACTAAAAGTCCGATATTGGTTGATTTTAGAAATTTGGAATCTCAAGACGAGGAAGCAAAAAAATATTATGCCGGATGGTTCTCTGAAAACAAGGAAAGTGCCTGTGCACTGTTAGTTGGAGCACCTGGAAATACAAAAATCGCTAATCAATATATGGGGCTGTCTATGCCGATCATCCCTACAAGAGTTTTTAAAGATGAAAAAATGGCAATTGAATGGCTTAAACAATATTTATAATGGAAAATACTTCAAACACTATTGAAACCAGAACCTCCTCTGTTTGGCTTGGAGCTGACAATATCATAAGGATAATTAAAAAACCGGGCTGTGAAGAAAATTTGGAAGATGCTAAAGAAGTTATAGCAGCAATTACCGAAATTTCCAAGGATAAAACGTACCCCAGTTTAGTAAATTTTAGAGGATTGAAATCTCAAGATGAAGAAGCTCAAAAATTCTATGCCGATTGGTTCACTGAAAAACAAGGAAATGCATGCGCATTAATCATTGGTGCATTTGATAATCAAGCTTTGGCAAAGGATTTTGTTGAAGATAAACACCCTACCACTCCTACTAAAGTGTTTCGTACTGAAGATAGTGCGCTCACTTGGTTAAGAGGTTTCTTAAGGCAAGAAGAATTCTAGAGATATTTAAAATTTACCTCCTTAGGAAAACACAAATAATACTTCTCAACAGGATTAGAGAGCACTTTAATGTTCAAATTATCAGAAGCCTCCGCTATGTCCTTAATGGTTTTATCTTTATAAAGAATGTTGATCCTTTGTTTGTCAGATAGATAAGCATCATTTTTAATCACATCTGTAAAAACCAAGTAATCCGCATCCTTCTTGTTAATATTATACTGCTTTGTTATTTTATCTTGTAGATCATTAACAAACCCTTCATCAAATGGTTCGTTTTGGATTTTTATCTTGTATAAATTCCTATTTGATAAATTCCATGACAGTCTTGATAACACTATATCATCATGAGATTTCCATTCTTTAACGGAAGAAAATACATCAAAATCATCTAATTGGGCAAACTTTTCCAGAACTTCTTTGTCGGTTTCAAAATGGGCTTTGCTAACATTATTATACAGGAAGTACTTAAGTGCAGGAGTAGCAAACAACTCAATATTCTTATTCGCAAGTTCCTTAGCTCTCTTTAAAATTTTAACGATCAAATTCTGAGCCGAAAGCGAAGTTTTGTGATAATAAACCTGCCAGTACATCAATCTACGGGAAATTAAAAATTTCTCAACAGAATAAATGCCTTTTTCTTCAACTACTAAATTATCCTTATGTATATCTAACATAGAAATAATTCGTTGATACCCTACCACTCCTTCTGCTACACCGGTAAAAAAGCTATCACGGCATAAGTAATCTAATCTATCCAAGTCTAATTGACTTGATACCAACTGATGCAGGAATGGCTTTTTATAATTGTTTTTGAAGATATCAATGGTCAGGCTTAAATCCCCGTTGTAAATTTTATTCAATCGATCAATAAACATTAAAGAAATATCCTCATGTGCAACTCCTTTCACAATACTTGATTCCAAGGCATGTGAATAAGGGCCATGCCCTATATCGTGCATCAAAATGGCTGCGGAAACTGCTTCACATTCAGCCTCTGATATTTTGTGTCCTTTAGATTTCAAAGTATCTAAAGCCATATTCATAAGATGTAAGGATCCTAGGGCATGGCCAAATCTAGTGTGTAACGCTCCCGGATAAACCAAGTGTGTCAAACCAAGCTGAGAAATGTGTCTTAATCTTTGAAAATATGGATGTTCTATTAGATCAAAAATAATCTCGTAAGGGATGGTGATAAAACCATATACAGGATCGTTGAATATTTTTTTCTTGTTCATTTATTCTTGTCAAGCTGAATTTATCGAAGTCTGGACAGGCAATATTTCGACAGGCTCAATATGTCCTAAATTTTTGAATTAAGAGGCCACAAAAATTGGCAAAATAAAGCTGAAAAGAAAATACAGCTATTGTTCTAACCCCTCAAGTCAAGAAAACTCCCAAATCGGAATTCTGAGGATTAAATGCAAAGCCTTTATTGAATTACAACTTTTTTAGAAATAGTTGAGCCATTGGTTTTTAATTTAAATATATATATACCTGCGTCCAAACCCTCAGGCAGTTCTATCTTTCTTGAAAATAAACCACTTACAACTTGAATTTCCTTATTTAAAATTAACTTTCCATCAATGTTGAACAACTCTAAAGAAATTTTTTGAGCTATTTTCGATTTAAACTCAATATTTATTTTCTGTTTAGAAGGATTAGGGTATACAAAAAACTCCGTTGCATGAGTTCTATCTTCTATCCCTGAAATTGTTTGTTCCTTGATAACCCACACCGGTTGAGGTGGGCAATATATATCCCCGTTATCCCAATAAATAACACGATCAGGAGTAACCTGACCCATTACCGAGGAATTGCTTATATTTTTATAAACTTTTATTGAATTCGGTGGTGCTTGTTGCTTTGGTCCACCTCCGGGATTATCTACTCCAACAGAACAGTAAATCACATCGTCTTTTGTATCCCAATAAAAGCCATAAAGGTTAGTATCGGTTGAATCAGAGTGATTTGGATCTACATTGACATTAATTATTCTAGCAGGAATATTATGATCCTCTGGAGTCAAAGGATTGAGGTTTATATTATTTAAATCAAAAATTGACAATTCATAAGTGTGATGCCCAACAGCAAGTAATTCTCCATCTCCTTTAAACCAAACATTGTGCACAGTGCCATTAATGTTGCTAAGTTTTGTTGAATCTCCCAGAATACGTACATCCGGGTCATTAACACCATCAAGTACTGATGCAGTATTGTAAATAAGAACTTGTGAGTCTCCTTCCCCTGTTCCTCCTTGCATACAGGCTACAAACATACGATCAGCCTGTTCATCAATAAACACATAGACCGGCCTTCCCATCTTTGTACTTGATATTACTCTGTTTGGGGCAACATTTCCTGTGACTGTTGATGCATTATTGAAAACCAAGATATTCTCACCAAAAGTATTAGCTACGTATAGCATATCCCTTGATTCATCTACCCAACAACCATGAGGTTGTAATATTTGCGTTGAGTCACCAAAAATATGTCGAAAATTATCTACTTGGGGGCCACTCTTAGTACTGACCTGTGGAATAATTGCAACAGAGCCAACAGCTGTATCAGTATTAGTTGTTTCAATATTACCTTGGTTGGTAAAAATACTAACAACATATATGTCATCATCTGTTTCATTATAATAAAAACCATGCCCAAAATTGAGTTTCACACCATTATCGGTACATTGCTTTATTGGAATCGTTGGAGCAGATTTTACATAAACCGTATCCGGATTACTCCCTAATTCAGGAACACCATCCATTCTTATCAATCCATGCCAATCAGCTGTTGGCAAATACTCTCCGGTACCCAAAAATAGTTTAAATGTAACAGTTGTATCCTGTGCAGATACTGAAATTGCTACGAATGTTATAAGGCTGAATAAAAACTTTCTCATAATTAATTTTTTAATAGAACCCTTATCAAAAGAAAATTTGTATTTAAAGGTAAAAAATTAAAGCGGAATGCAAATAATTTTAGAATTTAACAAAAATGCCTTAAATTCATCCTTTCTTTAAATCTTAATATTATTACTTATGGCGATACAGAAGATCAATTCATTAGAAGAATATCATGAACAATATGATAACAGTGTACAAGATCCTGAAAGCTTTTGGGCTGAAAAAGCAGAATCCTTTAGTTGGAAACAAAAATGGGACACTGTACTAGAATGGGACTTTGAAGGGCCAGATGTTAAGTGGTTTCTGAATGGCAAGTTAAATATTACAGAAAACTGCCTGGACAGGCATCTCGAATCACAAGGAGATAAAACTGCTATTATCTGGGAACCCAATGATCCCAATGAAAAAGAGAAACACATTTCTTATAAAGAACTACATGAAGAAGTTTGCCGATTCTCCAATGTTCTAAAAAATAACGGAGCAAAAAAGGGTGACCGAATTTGCATTTATATGCCAATGGTTCCGGAATTGGCATATGCTGTATTGGCATGTGCCAGAATTGGAGCAATTCATTCTGTTGTATTTGCAGGCTTTTCAGCAACATCACTTGCAGACAGGATCATTGATTGTACTTGTAATATACTGCTTACTGCAGATGGTGTTTTTAGGGGAAACAAACAAGTACCACTTAAAGAAATTGCCGATGAGGCCTTAGAAAAATGCCCTACAATTGAAAAAAGCATTGTACTTAAACGCACGGGGTTTGAAGTAACTATGAAAGAAGGTCGGGATGTTTGGTGGCACGAGGAAGTTGCCAAAGCTGATTCAAATTGCAATGCAGAAACAATGGATGCAGAAGATATGTTGTTTATCCTATATACTTCCGGTTCTACAGGAAAACCAAAAGGTGTTGTACATTCTTGTGGTGGCTACATGGTTTATGCTGAATATTCATTCAGAAATGTATTTCAATACAATGATGATGATATTTATTGGTGTACTGCAGATATTGGCTGGATCACAGGTCATTCTTATATTATATACGGACCATTATTAGCAGGAGCTACCACGCTTATGTTTGAAGGAATTCCAACATATCCTGATGCCGGTAGATTTTGGGATGTATGTGACAAATATAAAGTATCCATATTTTATACCGCGCCAACAGCAATTCGTGCACTTCAATCATTTGGAGATGAATATGTAACTCCTTACAGCCTGGATTCGCTAAGAGTATTAGGAACAGTTGGAGAACCTATTAATGTAGAAGCATGGCATTGGTATAACGACAAAATAGGCAAAGGAAATTGTCCAATTGTAGATACATGGTGGCAAACAGAAACCGGCGGCATCCTTATTTCACCTCTGGCCGGAATTACAAAGCTG
>JAESTI010000179.1 GCA_016763665.1 Bacteroidia bacterium
TAAAAGTGCATTTTTAATAGCGATCTTTACACCATTATAAACCTTTTTCCGAAAATCCTTGATTTCTTTTTTAGTCATTTAATTTGTATCCAGATATTATTCGAATATACGATAAATTAGGCTTGATTTGAGTATTGCCCTTATTTTGTTACAAAATATTACAAATATTGCCCCTATTTTGTTACAAAAAATGAGTATATTTGCCTTTATTTTGTTACAATTTACTACTGAGGATATATCGTTTGGCTTTTAAGAGAACCATAGAGAACTATTTAAGCGATTGGAGGTCAAGTCCTAACCGAAAACCTCTTATTTTAAGGGGTGCACGGCAAGTGGGGAAGACTACATTTGTAAACCAATTCTCACAGTCCTATAATCATAATATTTCCCTGAATCTCGAAAAATCAAAGGATATATCTTATTTTCAAGAGAATGATGATGTTAAGATCATTGTAGATTCGTTGTTGCTATCTCACAATATATCTTCTAGAGATATAAGCAACACCTTGCTTTTCATTGATGAAATACAAGAATCTCCTAATGCGATTCAATTGCTTCGATATTTCTATGAAGAAATTCCCGAACTGCACGTAATTGCAGCAGGATCTTTGTTGGAATTTGCGATGCGTAAAGTGAAGAGTTTTCCGGTAGGACGCGTTGAGTATCTCTACTTGCATCCATTGAACTTTCAAGAATACTTAGAAGCAATAGGGCATCAGACAGCATTGGAAGAATTGAACACCATCCCCCTAAAACCAATTGCGTATTCAACACTATTAGAATTGTTTAATCGCTATGCAATTATTGGTGGTATGCCAGAGGTGATTAAAGTGTTTATCGAAAAAGAAACATTGGTTGACTTGCCGAAAGTGTATGAAAGCATCTGGAGTACTTACCAAAACGATGTAGAGAAATATGCTTCAAACCAAACCGAGAGGAAAGTAATAAAACACATAATGGCTACGGCCCACCTTTATATTGACCAGCGTATAAAATTTCAAAATTTTGGTAATTCTAACTATAGATCCCGGGAAGTAGGAGAAGCAATGCTAAGCTTAGATGATGCTAAAATAATGCGATTAATATATCCAACTACTGAGGTGCAAATTCCAATAAAGCCAGATCTTAAAAAATCTCCCCGATTACAATTTCTGGATACGGGCTTGGCTAATCATGTATTGGGGATACAGGCGGAAATGCTTGGATTGAAAGATCTATCCACTTTCTATCAAGGTGCGATTATACCACATTTGATTACTCAAGAATTTATTTCGTTAAATACCTTAAACAATCGAAAACCGAATTTCTGGGTGCGGGAGAAGAATCAGGCATCTTCAGAAGTAGATTTGGTTTTTACTTATAAGGATAAGATTATTCCTGTTGAAATAAAATCTGGTAGTTCGGGTAAATTAAGGTCTTTACATCAGTTTATGGAACGTACCAATCACCCTTATGCTATTCGGTTTTATGCAGGGGAATTCACAGTTGAGAAGACTAAAACACCAGGAGGTGTACCATATTTCTTAATGAACTTACCTTACTTTTTAGGAACCAAAATAGGGGAGTGTGCAGATTACTTTGTGAACAATTATAAACTTTAATCAATGTACTACTTCAATTAAATGTTGATACAGAGTGTGAAAAGAAAGTGGGTCTGTGGGAAAGGATAGTCTAAGTGACAAGGTTTTCTTCTGCCTGTTTAACCAATTTGTCAACTTCATCACGGTAAATAATCCAGGTGCCTTTGACGGCTAGTTGAGTTGCTTTTAATTTTCCTTTGTGGCAAAGATTAATAATGTTAGAGTATTTTAGACCTGATAATTCGGAGAATTCTGACGGTGTATAGAATTCTTTCATACTAGCAGTTCTGATGACCTCACTTAATTCTGAAATAGTTTTCTGATGGTAATGTTCCAGATCGCTAATGGTAGCCAATGATTGCAGTTCTTCAGATGTCATTCTTCTTTAGTGTTATTCTTTAATTTATTACCCTCTTTAAATGTACTGAACTCGAGCATCAGCAAATATTGAAATAATCAGAATAATAAAAAGAACAAATTGAAGTTTCTTCTATCTTCATAGTAGCTGGGTTTATAAAATAGTATAAAGCCTGGAGGAAACATATAATGCCCAAGTTGCTGTGATTTTCGTTATTAGAGTGAACAAGTTTTCTGCAAATATAAATATTCTTATTTGCATAAAATGCCTTATCTGCAAATATAAATTATTACCTTTGCATTTCGAAACGTAAGTAAATCATGGATATAAGCAAGTACAAGGCGGGTAAATATAAAAAGCAGTATAAATATAAAAGTTTTTCTCCGGAACTGATTAATCATGATTGGGTAGTAAGTAATCAAAAAATCAACCAATTACTTAGTGAGGCAGATCGTAAGTTAGGCGAACTAAATGCATTTTCACAACTCATTCCTGATGTTGACTTTTTTATCAAAATGCACATTATAAAAGAAGCGACTAAAAGTAGCAAGATAGAAGGCACGCAAACAAGTATTGAAGAAGCCCTGCAAAGGGCTGAATATATTCACCCCGAGCATCGGGATGATTGGCAGGAGGTACGCAATTATATTCAGGGAATGAACTATGCTATCGGTGCGTTGAACAAACTACCAATTAGTACCAGATTATTAAAACAAACTCACAAGAGGTTGTTAAAAGGAGTTAGGGGGAAAAACAAGCAGCCAGGAGATTTTCGTAAATCTCAAAACTGGATAGGAGGGGCGACTTTACAGGATGCACAATACATACCACCTCATCATAGTGAAATCTCTAATTTAATGAGTGACCTGGAAAAATTCCTGAACAATGACAAATTGCAAATACCTCATTTGATCAGGATAGGGATAGCGCATTATCAATTTGAAGCTATCCATCCATTTTTGGATGGCAACGGAAGGTTAGGAAGATTACTAATTACTTTATACATGGTTAGCAACAACTTGTTGAGTAGACCCACTTTATATCTTTCGGATTTTTTTGAGAGAAATCGTTCGCATTATTACGATAATCTGGTTATAGTTAGATCTCAAAACAACCTTTCTCAATGGCTAACTTTCTTTTTGGTAGGCATTCTTGAAACTGCTGAGAGCTCAATAACAACTTTCAATAA
>JAESTI010000437.1 GCA_016763665.1 Bacteroidia bacterium
TAGACCATCTAAAAGTATGGGATGGCGAATCAAAAGAGAATCACGAACTTGGTTTTACTTATGTCAGTTATCATAAAATTGATATCACTGACACTGAAATCTTGGATCACAATTCAGATCGCGATGCTAATGAATGCGAAAAAGGCGGGGTCAGTGTCCTTGTCACTTTTGAGTATGACAATAAAACTTTTTACTTCGATTTTCAAACGTCGAGAACGTCAGATGCTTATGCTGTTAGCTCAAATTTATCAGCTTACAGCGATAATAATTACGATGATTTTACAAATCATTTTAAAGTCGCTGACGATGAATACAATACTGAGTTACTCGACGCGGTAGAACAGTCAGTTAAAGAACAATCCCATGCCGACGAACTTTGGACTGAATACATCAAGAAAAACTATATCACTGACGATAGCGATTACGATGGCTTTGATGGTAATAGCGAGCGTAACGACATGGTTCGTCGTGAGTTAGAAATTACTTTTGAAGAGAGCTACACATTCACAAATTTAGCTGAACTTAGAGATTTTCTGAATGATTTTAAAACCACTGATCTCTCAACTGTCTTGCCAAAAGATTCAGACTATATCACTTTGCGATATGTTAAACAGACATTATCAGATTACAGCGAAGTGATCGATTTTAGGATTAATCATACGTAAAATTCGCGGGGCTTACTTCTCACTGGCCCGCTGATTGAGCGGGCTTTTAGGTAGTAGTAACCAAATTAACTAAGGGAACAAAATCATGGAACCAAGAATAGCGCAACAAGAATTTACAGATATCTCATCTCAATATATGACTGATTCCGAAAAACAGGAAGTAGAAGGATTAGATTTCAATGAAGCTATCCAGCTATTTAAAAAAGTTTTTGGCGAAAAAAGATGGATAGAGATATGCGGGAAACTAAAAAATTACGGCGAAAAAGTCGTTGAAATCACAATCAACCGCACTGAGATTTATGATTTTAACAAATCAAATGATCACGAAGCGCCGGACAAATCAAGCATTGCCATCGAAGTAAACGTCACCGTTAACAATGTAAATTTAAGTTTATGGTTCGAACCTGGACTTACATGCGACGCCGGGGCTATTACTACACTGCTAACGGTTGATCTCGAAAAGTCAACCGGCGTAGAAGAAATCAACGACGACGAAGTTTTTCAAACAATAAGAAAAGAACACGGCGTTCAAAAGGAATTTGATGCGTATTTATCCGAACATTATGTCGACCCCTTTGCTGGCAAGTTAGCAATCAATGAAGGGTATATGGATGCAAACAGCGAGCCGGATGAGCTTTTTTACAAACTGTTTTATAGATTAAATGCGGATGGAAACGCTGTTATTTTGGATTGCGAAGACGGGGAAGCGATCTGTAGAATGCGCGGCGTTACATGGATCTATCCGGTTGATAGTGAATTTTCATGCGCGTATGAGCACGCTGAGGGAATTGTACTCACTGTCGAAGATGCGGCGAAATTGCATATTGAGATTGAAATTTAATATAAACATTCCACATTCCACTGGCCCGCTGATTGAGCGGGCTTTTAGGTAGAAGTAACCAAATTAACTAAGGGATTAGAATCATGAAATTAATAAATTTTAGCGAATCAGTTGTCATTGATATTGACAGCGAGATAAAGTTGTGGGCGATTCAATCATCATATGATGACGAATATATAGCAGTAGCTAAGACAACAAATGACTATTGGGTTTGTTATATTAATAGCTCAGATTTCTGTGAAATACCTGCCATGGACGATACCGAAGGTATGGAATTGTGGCTTAAAAATACTGGTTTAAAAATAATTCCTTTATTTGAATTATTGAAGCCTTACGAAATCTGGGATTGAAAGTTAACAGTTTAAATAAGGAAGGATAATGACTAATACAAAAATAGAACGCGCGGTTAAAAAAGTTCAAATCGCGATCGATAAGCTAATCGATTTACAGGGCATGGGTTTTGACTCGAGCGAAATAGATCGAGCACTAGAAATATTGAGAAACCTTGAATATGACATTGAAGAAACGCTTGTTTAAACAAAGCAGTAATTTTTATGAGAAGACAAGACAAATATATTTCACACTGTATCGAATTATTTAAAAATAAAGATACTGCCGACATTTTTAGAAAAGGAGTTTTTAAGATGAGTTTGTGCTCAACTTATGTTCAATCACAAGAGGGGAATTGGTATAAAAACCCAATTATTTGGGGAGAAGATGCGTCCTATTTTGTTTGTTGGGATGACGACGACCCGATAGAATTGGTGATTAGAATTGATTCCAATATGACATTAAAAAAAGTTGTCGATGAACTTTATTCACAAGGATGGAATATAGAATTACTCGGTCATAAAATGAAAACAGGCGATCGGTATTTTGGGGATAAATTTTACCCGGCAAGAGCTTATTGGCTTAGACAAAACGATGGGCCAACAGAAACACAATTGCTTACAGATACGGACGCAACTTTAATGGGTAAAATTCAACCAAAAGTAGAAGGTACTTTTTACACTAACAGAATCAACGGATACTAAGTGATGACAACCAATACAGAGAAAGAACGCGCGATTAAAAAAGTTCAAATTGCAATTGATAAATTAATCGATTTACAAGGTACGGGTTTCTATTCAAGTGATGTAGATACCGCACGTAAAATTCTTAACAACGTTGAATACGAAATTACAAAAACACTTGATTAAAGCGTTTTCTCTTTAGTTTCGTGACTGCTATAGCCGAACCAGAATTGCATGATCGTCGGTATTTCCCGTGTCAGTAATCCGATTAACACTAATAATGTGCCTTCGATATTTTCTGGCACAGTGAGCGTATCAGTCATTAACCCAAAAAGCATACCGAAATAACTCAATACAAATGCAACCGTTAAAAAAATATGCGGCCACATATTTCGCTTAGCTAATTCCCTGGCGCTCTCTTGACTCTTAACCTCGAGTGCAAAAACATCTACGCCTAGTTTTTCCATCTCGACTTTAAAGTTATTATCTAACTCTTTTAATTCTGTTAGTTGTTCAGGTGTTGCGTTTTCCACGGCCATTGCAAGCTCAGTGGGGGTCAGTGCCGCGTCGTCAGGTGCCCCACTCCATTTGTTCATGATGAGTTTTGCAGCCATCAAACCAGCCGGGCCACCTATGGACGTGCCAATCATTGGCGCGATTTGCTGCAATAAACTAGGCGCTAACGACTTTGCTATTCCTAAAAGATTTTTAATTCCCATTTCACATTGCCTCTCTAATTTCTTTTAGAATGATAAGCATATCTTCATGATCTTTTTCATTCCTTAATTGTACAGCCTCATTATTTTTTTGAATTAACTCGCTAATTGTTTTGTAATGTTCCATTTTTATAGTTAACTCTGCAATATCATTTTGAGAATACATATGCGCGCTTTCACTTCCGTCATGATCATCTACCATCTTACCAGACGTATACCCGACATACATTGCTAAACAAATACCGCATATTGATGCTATTGCAATTATATCTTGAAATGTAAATTTCCGCATGATCATTCTCATTTTATTTTAAAAAAATAAACCTGTCCATTTACAAAGTTTCTAACATCCATATGAACCCACGACATGCCGTTAAACTCTTCAAAACAAGCAGGGTAAGGCAATATGATACTGCCATGTCTGATTAAATTTCGAATATCATGCGCTGGTATTTCACATTTAAAATCAACCGCTTTACCTAATTTATGTTGGCTAGTTTCTGAATATTCTTTTTGACCTGGCACTCTAAGACCAGATGCAACCCTATTCCCTCCCCATAACCAATCGTTAACAGTGATGGGAATCTTTCTATTGTAAATAGTTTCCAATTGTTCTTTTATACAATCGAGATTCGCAATCAATCTTTCATCGATTAATTGCCAAGCTTTTTCGCCCCTTAGTTTATATATTGATTCAGGAACAAGTTCTTGTATTTTAAAATATTGAGCTGTTTGGTGATTGATCACTTTTTTTTACGTCTCTTCAAAAGTTAATTTTAGAGAAAAAATACTCGGCCCGATATGCACAACTTTATTGTTAGAGATCCGTTTTGCGATCATTGTATTCTCAACGCTGATTCGATTAGTGGCCATTGGATCTAATGATATTAGCATATCCCGGCCCTTTCCATATCGTTCTAATAGCTCTAATAATTGCTCTCTGTCTGATAGTGGCATATGGTTAATTGAAATATCGAATTTTCGATATGGTGCCATACTTAATGTTCGTATTCCCAACCCTCCCGTTCTTTTGTGTATGCTTTTATCAACATGTTCTATCGATGCCCCTTTTGAGAAATTAACTGTAGCAGTAAAAGCAAACCCAAGGAATAAACGCCCGATATCAATTATTGCGATTGGCGAAGCTGGCTGATCTATATCAACCTGAAATGACTTGTAAGTGACATTTGTAAACCAAACGGAAAAAGTGTTAGGCAAAGTTAAAGGGTAAATATCATCCCAAGCATCAAACCCTACTGGAGTAACCGGCACAATCGATATCGCAGTACTGTCATACACGATCGTACCAGTTTGGTTTATGTCAGCATATAACCTAACTCTAATTGTCGTGTTTTCAGGTAAATTATGTTTAGCCAACGCAAAACCCCCGGCTAATAGATCCGTGGTGTTTGATCCTTTGATTGTTATTGGATCGGGAGACCCTGATATTCTCGTTATCGTAGCATTAGGATCTAACAAATTTTCAATAGGTAAATCAGATTCAGCCGCAGGCGTTACGGTTATAGTGAGCCCATCCCAGTCAGAATAAGGCACTAAATGTAAATTAGAATCTGTATCGTTCATATCCACACCACTAAATTGGTTTGTATGTCATCTATATTTTTTCTGACTTCTAAAACAATCGCACCCATAGAAGTTTGTTTATCAAAAAACAAAAAACCTGGATAAGATATATTTATTTCATCCCCTATTTTGACATCATTAACAGAAACAAAAGATTTTATTAGATAGGTGTTTCTTTTTTTCACTCTGATTAATTGTCGTCTATCACATTCATCCTGTGTATCTGTTTCGTTTCTAAATATTGTTAATACTCTCTTAGATAAAGCCATCGGGAAATCGGGCAATAAATTAAAAGTATTCACAAACTGATGATCTCTTGAAAAGTCGTCTCTATCCTGAACACTAACCGCACCCGCTAACGAATCAGCACTTTGAACATTCCAATTTTTCTGGAAACCAAGTTCAAGATTTTTAATAGGTTCTTCAGTTGAAAGATGTTTCATGCCATTTTCATAAAGGGGAGCAATTACATTCTCATCTAAATTTAGACTACCGTAAAACTTTTCCTTTATAGATAGTCTAGCAATATACACCCCACCTTTGTTCGCTATACTATCCTCTCTAAATCCTAAAAAAGGCTCGCTTTTTGCATGAGTGAAAACGTAGGTATATTCTATAAAAGTAGTATCAGTAACTAACAAAACTAATATATCGATAGATGTTGCAACATGAATTTTATCGTCTTTTGCTAAAGCGAATCTTAACTGATCACCAGTTCCCGAATGCCTCATTACTATTTTTAATTCATAATCAACACCATCGATCAAATCAAATGCCTTTTCGAAATTCATCGAATATCGACCACCAGAACCATCTATATCTATAAATATAGAGTACAATCCCTCGTTAGCATCGTTAATAACAGTCTCAATCGCTGCCGTGGCTAGAAACCCAACATCGAAACCATCAAAGAATCCATTAGGTAAAAGATTACTAATGACATTGGTCTCATTCACTAACACGGCAGTTATCGCGTTAGGATGATTGTTCAATTCTGTATAGTCGTTAGGTTTATTTACAATAAAAGCTTCTAACTTTCCTAATAAGTTAAAACTGAAAGAACCTCCGACAGTGTTCATCAATTCTCTAAGTAAATTTTCCGTTGGTGTGGGTTTATCTATATATAGGCCACAATCTTGCGGTAATGTAGCATGAACAATATTAGATAAATCTCCAAATAAAACCCCATGTTGATCTACTCTTGCGCCTGACAGAATATTCCATGTCAATGGGGTACCCTCAGAATCCCATGTCCAGGTTGTACCAAATATCCATGTGGATGGATCAAAAATAACATGGGTTTTAGTAAAAGGAGAGACCGCTAAATCTGTTATCGTTGCATGATATACTCTGCCTGTAAAATGAAGGTTCGGAGTAACATCATCGGATTGGTAAGCAGTGCCTATAGTTTCCAATATTCCATTATTAAAACCAGTGGAACCAACGCCACCAGTTAAAAGAATTCCCACAGTATCCCAAGTAACCCCATCGTCAGAAGAAAAAAATTGTGCTTTACCATCGTCAGAAGTTCTTTCGAATTTAAGATACATTCTAGTATTAGCAGCCCAAGACGGTTTCGCTAAAGATGCATATGTTTGGAAAGCTAAGGCATCAGTTCCGTAATCAAAACCTAACGATCCATCTATTTCTATTAAAAATCTATACCCTCTGCCGGTTGATTCAGAATAACTACATAACAAACATTGTCTTGTGGTAAAAGTTGAGCCATCGTGATTTATTTCCAATTGAAAAGTCATTTTTATATCAGTGTTGACTTGTCCATATCCAGTCGTGAAATAGGAATTCGTTGAACCATCCATAGCACCATGCATATCTATAGGAGATAAACGACAGATTTCCTCAGCCATATTTTTGGGGGCGTAACTAACCTCTTCAACATCGCAGGTTATTTGTCCAGCCGGAGCAGACACTAAAGTAAATTCACCGGTAACCAGATCAACCGTATAATCAGTTACAACTACCAATACCACGCCATTATCCCTAACGACTAAACTTGTGATTGAATCTAATCCCGATGTTTTGGCACTACTAACTTTGTAAATCAGCGATCCTGCGTTTATCAAAACTGGTCTAATATTGTAAACCTTACCTATCACCACGGGGGATATTTCGCGCCCAATTGAAACCTTCAAAGCTTCTGACGAATTCAAAACAGAAAATTTAAAAGTATCAACAGAAGGCGCACTTATCCCTCCTATAATACCATTAGCAACAATACGAAAATTACTAAAAGACCATCTCGCATCGCCAAGGTAGATCTTAATCGGGAATCCTCGCCAGCTAAGATTAAACCAATCAGTATGAGATCCATCATTTATCAAATCGATATCACCAATAGTAGCTTTGTCCACGGCATCAACAATTTTCACGGAACCTTTTATTATACCTTCGAAATATCGATTAGGTTTAGTATCCGTGGTTGCTGATATATATGATCTAGTACTAAACAGAACAATCCCTTTACTATGTTTCGCTTCAACGAGAATGACTCTTATCGCTGTCGGGGATTTTTCCCACTTTGAATATTCTGCATCTGAGATAACAGGCATTATAAAATACCTTCTGTTCTGGAAGTTCTATTACTCTGATTAGATTCTTCAATCAAGTCGTTAGATTTATTAACCGCATCACGTCTTTCTATATGTTCGGCGGATCTTTGTTCTGATATTAATACTGTTACTTCTGTTAACTCAACAATTTTTGCTTCAAGCTTAGTTATTTGTGCCGTGAAATCATCCAAGGGGATAATCGCTTCCGGCTGGCCACCTTCACCAATTTCAGCAATCATAGGATGGGTAACGATGCCACCATCTGCAAAACTTCGTAAAAAACCCCCGCCGCCGCGACTGCCACCACCACCACCAGACCCAGGATTGCCTCGAAAAATAAATTCCTCTCTGCCAGTATTTACAACAATTTTAGATAACTCTGTAAAGTTGTCACCCGCCCACACAACTGATTCGTTAACAGCGTTAACAGTTTCAGCAGTGTTAATCCCGATAGCTTTTAAAAAACTATTGATTGCGCCATTTGACGCGAATGCTGAAGTTAGTAATTCTATTTTTGAGATAATCCCATCTGAATTGAAATCGATGGTACTAAAATCAATATCCATGTCTGGTAGAGTACTAAGGTCAATATCTATATTCAAACTATCGACTATGCCTTGCAATAAACTTGAATTAGCAGCTTCTAAACCCGTAACGATGCCGTTAGAGTCTAAATCTATAGAGTTAACGGCAGATATTAAATCTTCAGTATTGATATTATTTACTGCATCAATAATTCCTTGAGCATTTATATCTGGAAAATTAATCGAATCAATACCAGTTGCTATAGATTGAAATAAACCAAACAGGCCGCCCCCCGGAAGCATAGTCTGAAGAGTTAATTCTAATGGTGAAATTCTGCCATCTGCATTTGCGTCAACCAGTCTGATAATCTCTGCCGCTTGAGCCGGTAAGATACCGCTACTAATCAATTCCTGTAATGTTAAATTATTGTCAGAATTAGAATCTATCGTACTTAAAATGGTACCTAAATCAGAGATAGAACTAGTGTTTGCATTTCCAGCAACTAATAATCTGTATAAAGGTGAATCCGTATTCAATAAAGTATTTTGTATTTCTATCGCGCTAACAATGCCATCCTTGTTTAAATCCGATGAATCTTTGATAGCGTTGACAAATGCGCCTTTAACATCTTGAAAATTGAGTCCTAAGCCGCTCAACAAAGTATCTATGTCCGTGCCAGTTGCCAGATTCAATTCTAGTAATGACTGGACAAATAGCGCTTGATCAAACGAAGTGCGTGAAGATGATTCCTCAATTTGTTGAGCTAAGAGTGATTCTAATCTACCCGATGTTAAAGATTCGTTAGGAACATTTGGAGCACTGGAAGAATCAAACAAACTCGATACTGAATTCAAATCACTCAATACGCTTGATTTGATATCTTTAAACGCACTGCTGGATGCGAAAAATGTTTGAGCAGATTCTAAAAATGTGCTTGAAAACGATGCGAGATCATTGGCTGCGTTTGCGTCTCCGGTATTTGCTCTCGCTAATAATTCCTCATATTTATTTTGGTTAAATTCGAATGCTTCAGAAGCCGATGCTCCTACTAGAAAAACGTCAGCGATAGATTCTTTTAATTTATCAGATGCCGCGATTGATTCTTCATATCGTTTCATCTCAATATCAAATAGATCGTTAGCGGCATCATGAATCACGGTGAGACGATCTCGTTCAGTATCGATTCGGCTTTGTAAATCACCAAACAATGAACTTGATAATATACCTAAGTCGTTTTGCAATGCGGTAGTAATAACAATAAAGTCTTCGAGTGAGCCTTGCAAACTTATCATTGACTGCGCAGCATCCGCGCCCGCTTTATCTAAGCTTAGGGTTTCATCTCCTAATTTCGATAGCACCTGATTAACAGCTTCCAGGGAACCCCCGGCCGCAAATGTTTCTATTGTTAATTGGTCAATATTATCTAAATAAGTTTTAAAATCATCCGAAGCATTTTCCATTGACAAAGCGGCTAACGATATTTGATCAATTACACCTATGATCTCATCACCTGACTGAATGACTGATTCAGATAGGGCGTCAAAAATTTCGTCAACTTCACCACCAATCGTGTTAAATATCGTTTGAAATCTCTCGGTGATGAAATCAGTTGTATTTAATTCTTCACTGATAGTGCTTTTTTGTTTCTCGACTGCGGTTTTAATTTTACCTATTTGTGTTTCTGTTAGTGTTGAGGCGATGACGTCTTCAAGTTCTGCTATACCTTCGAAAAAATCACCAAAACTTTTGATGGCTCTATCGGATGCGCCTCTAAAGGTGTCATGTTGTGAAAGTGCTCTAATTCCGCCAAATTGTGATTCTGTTACAACGTTAAAATCATCACTGCTATGTTCGTTAAGGCTTTTCGGTAATAGATCAGTCGTTTCAACCGTTATTTTAGGATCGTGCACCCCGCCGCCAAACAATACATCAACAAAGCTCCCTATCGTCGCGCCGATGAAAGATCCTATTGGCCCTGCAAATGATCCGGCTAATGTTCCTATTGTTTGCCCAATGGCGCTATTTGCTTGTTTTCCTGTGAGATTTTCACCAACAGCGTTGCCTAATTTACCGCCAGCGTATGACGCCCCTATTGTAGCGGCAAAGTTAACCGGGTCAAAACTAAAACCACCACTTGGATCAATCGTACTACCCTTAATCGCGTCGATCGATGCAGTGCCACCACCAGGCAACGTCGAAATCAAAGTGTCGTTAGCGATGCCTGCGAGCGCTACGTCAGCCGTTCGATTAAATACGCCGGATATTCCAAAATTCGCCAGGGTAGCACTGGTAAAACCACCCACGCCACTTGCTGCTAATTTGGATAACCCTATTTTCGATAACCCGGCAGAAGCCAGGGCGCTAACGCCGCCTAAAAGGCCACCACCCCCGGCGCCACCACCTGCCGCACTCAGTGCACCAGTGACACCACCAGACGCCCCCAATCCAAGCTGAATAAGAATGGGGTTGGTGATAGATTGATGCGCTAGTTCAGCAAGTAATTTTTTGAAAGAACCTAAAATGCTATCCGTGAAATCTTCAAAGGAATCGAAAGCCCCTTCCCATGCTTTCGCAAAAGATTCGTCTATTCTTTCTGCTGCATCATCCCACGAATCCGCCAAGTCTTCGGCGGCATCCATCTGTTTTTTAATTTCAGGAAATAAATCAACATGTTCTTTTTTAAGTGCTAATACAGCTTGTGCATATTGGTCTGTACCATCGGTAACGCCTTTGTAATGTTCTTTTAATAACTCGAGTTCTTCGTTATATTCCTTCTGTTCTAACTTAAGAGGAAACAACGTTTCTAACAATTTTTTTGTACTTTCTGATTTTGTTTCCTCAAACTCGAACAACCTCGTTAGAAAACCTTCATAAGCTTCTAGCACTGGGAATAATTTTATATATTCTTGTTTTAACGCTTTTTGCGCAGCAATATGTTTTGATGTTCCTTCTTTGTCGAGTTTTTTAAATGTTGTATTTAAAAGAATCAAATCTTTATTATAGTCTTTTTGTGCTTTTTCAAGTGGAAAAAGTATATCTAACAATTCTTGTTCTGCATCTTGTAACTTAACAGTTGCCTTAGTTTTATCTTTTGTTTCGTCTTTAACCGCTTTAAGTTCTGCTTTAAGTTTGTTTAATCCCTTTGTATATTCGTCTGCTGATTTCCTGGCATTGGTGGTGGCTTCGGCACCATCAATCATTGCTTTTACGGTTGCTGTTTCTTCTTTAATGACTTTCAATAATTGCTTATCTAAAAAATCCGCTTGGGTTGCATAATCGCCGGTAGTCCCACCCAAGGTCACAGTGAAAGCGATAGTTTTTGCGATAGCGACTTTTAATTTTTCATAACCTATGATCATATTTTTAATGGCGTGAGCGGTTGTCCCTCTAACAACTTCTAAACTGTATAAATAACTACCGACTTGAAAACCAACAAACGCAGCGCTTAATACGCCAGTCGCTAGGCTTAATTTGCTAATAGCTGTACTCGCGAGGCCGGCTTTGATTGACACGCCAAACAATGCTTGATTCCAGGGGATTGTTGAAAGTGCAAATTTAACGCCCGCTACTTGTGCAAATCCAGTAAATAATGCTAACGTTTTCATTGCACCGGTAGCGGTTGCAACAGCGATAGGCCACGCTTTCATAATGATAGGAAAAGCTTTCAACCCTATATAAATAGCCCCACCTGTCAATAACAAATTACCAAATAATTCTAATCCCCCAATAGTGGCTTTAATCGTTGCATCTAATTCTTTTTCATTATCAATAAATGTTGATAACGTTGTGTTAAGATCTTTAAGACTCTCTGTAAAACCATCTAAAAATTGATCGCCAAAAGCTTTACTAATCGCTGAAACATTATTACCTAACAATTTAAAAGCGGCATCAAAAGTCGCTGCGCTTGCGGCATATTCTTTCTGTAATGCGACTGCATTCGCCACTTCTTTATTGGCTAACATTTGTGTTTTGGTATATTGTTCTAAATTAGCAGACAATGGCCCTAACGTTTTAATTATTTCTTGTCCGCCTAAGCCAACTTTTGCTAATGCGGCGCCCGCTTTTGTTTCTCCTAAATCTCTCAATCCTTCTAACAATATTCTGAAACCTGCGATTTTATCTTCAGAAAAAGTTCTAGCCAAAACATCGCCGTCAATCTCTAAAGCTTTCGCGAATTCTTTTAATTCTTCACCACCTAATGTAACTCTATTTTGAATTTCTTGAAATGCTCTACCCACGGCAGAACCAGCAGATTCAGCCCTGGCACCCATTGCAACCATCGCAGCACCTAATGCGGCAGAATCGGCAGCGCTAACGTTAAACAATGCAGTGCTTCTAGCGATCTCGTTAGTGATTCTGGCGATTTGTTTCTCAGTTGCTGCCACTTCATTACCCACGGCAACAATGACAGAGGCAAAAACATCAACGCTACCTATTGATTCACCGGTAACGTTTAGAATCCTTGCTAGTGTTTGCGCTGCCTCTTCGCCTTGTAAATTAGACGCCCGCCCTAATTTCGCAATAGTCTCAGTAAATTTTAAAATATCATCCGTGCCAGAGACACCTAATTGACCGGCTGATTGTGCGAGTGCTAGTAATTCCTCCGTGGTGACGGGAATAGTTCGAGATAGAATACCTATGCGCCTTTCTAATTCTTCAAGTTCCTTTCCTGTGATGCCAGTAGTTTTTGCAACGCCTACTAAACCAGTCTCGAAAGCAGATGCGTTTTGAATAGCAGATTTAAAAATTAACGCACCACTGGCAAGTGTTACAAACCCTAATAATTGAGTTTTTGCGCTACCAATAGCTTTAGATAATCTATTAAATCCTTTCGCCCCTTTTTTTGTTGTCTTATCAGTTGTCTTGCCTGTTTTTTTGATTTCCTTTTCTAATCTTTTAACTTCGTTTTTTGAATCATTAGCAGCTTCCGACATTTTCTTAAATTGTCGATCAGATGAACCAATAGCTTTTTTAAGGGTTTTTTCAGTTTCTTTAAGTCTAAATGCCAACAGTTTAACTTCGTCTTGAGAACTATTGACGGCCTTTTCCATTTTTTTAAATTGAGACGCAGCGGTTTTACCCACCTTTACAGTGGCTTTTTCAGTTTGTGATACTTCGGTCTCTAACTTCTTTAAGCTAACAAGAGATTGCGCTGTACCTATCTCAATTTTCAAATCAACTTCAGGCATATCATCCTCGTTATCATTTCCCCTTAGTTTTCCTGGCTTTATCTTTTTGTTCTATTTTTTCTCTCAAATCATTTAAATAAACGCCATCAAGACTTCTGATTATGTTTGCAAATTCATCACACGGTATAAGCAGCGGAAATACAGTTATATATGATGTAATTTCGCTTACAGGTATCACGCCTTTTATTATAGACCCATGCATGCCTACTTTTTCAATTCTGAGTGGCGATAAATAATTAAAAGCTCCTATTAACCAATCCGAAATCTCGTTAATTTCAGGCATAAAATCGAGGGGCGTTTTCTTGCCCCTTGATTTTAATTGTTGGTAAAACTTAAAATATTTACCGTGCTCTATTTGCCACTCATAGACGTCTGTTACTTTTCCAAAGTTTTCTGAACTCTATCCTTATAAAAATTGGTCATTTCGTTAGAATATTCAATAACAAACGTCCGGCAATCGACATCTGTCACAATAAGACTTTTACAATTTTCTTTTGAATAGGGGATTACTTCACCATCCACTTCAAAGCCTTGCCAATCAACTAACAATCCTTCAGATATCGCTTCTGATAATGTTTCAATGTTAGCTTTTTCCTTTAACTCTTCAGTAGAATTTGAACTAGAGCCGAGTTTTGCTTGGTGCTCTAAAAAAGCTTTTTTAAAGACTGGGTTGTTAGCTCTACAAATTTTTAATTGAACGCCATGGTATTCTACCCATGTGCCGTTAGTTTCTGCCTCTTTGTCGACAGGTGTTATCATCATCATAATACTATTCTCTTTGTGTGTGTTTTCTTTGTGTATTTTTTAAAGAACCCTCCCCGTCGCTACACAAAGAAAAACGAGGGGGAGGGGTATTTATTTCAATCAGCTCCAAGATGATTAAAACAAAACTTACTTATCGATTAAGTTCATACCGACTGTGAAGCCGAGAACCGGGTCTAGTAGCGCCTCATAAGATCCGTCAATCATGAAAAATGAATCCTTACCTTGAATAGGTGTTTCTAAGGATGTAAATTTCACGTTAGGGAGATAGGCAACAATTGCATTACCATCCTCGTCGGTCAACTTAAATGACAGAGAAAATGACGTATTGTTATTAAACAATGTGTAAGCAGCAATATCTTCAAAATATAAAGTAACATCACCAGTTACACTTAAATCAAACGCCGCTAAAGCCGCTGCTCCTAATACACCAATAACTTTCGCTGCACTTATCTTGTTGTCGTAATTAAAACTGACAGATTCAATCTGAACGTCAGCTTGTAACCCGGTTGTAGAAAATGCTAACGATTCCACAGAATTTAAAAGACTGTAACCATCGACAACCGCTACAGTCGTTTGACCTGTTATCATGGTTTCCGTGACGTCTTCAGTTAATCCCAGAATGCCTATACTACCGTTTAACAGACTACCGGCGCCGAAAGACCATGATAAAGTATTCATCATGCAACCGCGATAATACATAAACGCTTTTGTTGCCAAAGCAACTTCTTTTTTAATCGTATAACTATCAGGTAACTCTGTTCCGTTAGGTGTATGTCCCCACGACACTTTGATATTATCGCCCGCCGCTGCGGTCGTTAGACCTCCAGCATCTTGAGCATCCAAGGTTAATACTAAAGCCGCAACTGCCGAGACTAAAAACAATCCATTGTTATTTGCTAATGCCGCGCCAGATATCAAAACGTATGAACCCACGGGAATTGCAGCAAAATTAGCAAGGAGAGCAGACGTAAAAGTTCTGGCAGTTGCATCAATCGCGATATCTGCTTTAGTTTCTGTCCCTGTAACGGTCACACCTTCCATAACCGACTTTATTAAGGGTTTATAGGCATCATATGAAACCTCATGAGGCAGGTCACCGGTCACGCTTTGATCCACGACGATTAGGTCGGGTTTCTGGCGATCTGTCCTGATAGCTTCTGACGATGCGGTTACTTTGCCGCCTACAGGGCCACCACCCGTGACAGGGAGACGTTGAAAGGCCGGACTAGCAGGCGTTTGACCTGGCGTAGTTTCCAGAATGTAACTTAAGTCTATTTTTGACGTGCTGATTATTTCAGGCATTTTTAAATTCCTTTAAAGTTTATCTAACGGTTTTAAATGGTATGAACACGTTTACATTAAAAAAACCATGATCATCATCACTTACCTTTCTTGGCACTATCACTTCAGCCATAACACCATCAAAAGTTTTGTTTTGGAAAAGAGCGATTAAATCCTTATTTATCAATCCTATTTTCTCCACTCCTTTTCCTAATTCTGTAAACACGGAGATAACGAAAAAACCTTCATGTTTTATATATCCTGCCGCTACTGCTGCACCTATTACGCCATTCTCCGAACTTGTTATATTTAGTTGTGTTCTTAACCAGAACGCATCTGTTTTGTTTGGTGTGTTTTCCCAAGTTACTTTTAGTCCTGTCAGATCGTCGTAAAATATCTGAGGAATAACGATTGCGGCATTATTTTTTAAAGTCCAAATTTCTCCAGTGTTTTTACTTGTTAAAGTCGTTCCTGTTCTGTAATCGTTTGCGTCAAATTCGACTGCGAGAAAATCAGACGACAATAAACCATTATAAATTTGAACAAGTTTTATAAATCCATCAACTAACGATCCTATTTTAATTTCAGAGTTAGAAATAAAAATTCTGTCTATGTTTATAGATTTATCAGTACCTAACGGCGAATAACTTATATTGTCGTCAGATAAAGAAAACTTGACAATTTTTGTCGTTTTTTCCCATGTAATATTTATATATTTATATGTGCCATTTACTAATCCCGTTGGGATACTACTGGCGACAGACAACCCGGCTCCGCCATCGGCACTTAAGTATAATTTAATCGTACCGTCCGCCGCAATCGTTACCTTATAAGAATTATTTCCGCTAGACCATTTCTCAATTAAAACAACCTCTATTCCAGGCACCCAATTTGACAACTTGATATACAGTGTTAAATTGATATTGCCTGTAATGCTGGCTTCTATACTATGCGGTGAACTTAAATGCGAACTTAATTCACCTGGCAAAATTAGAAATTGAGTTTGCATAGACGTGACAAATTCCACGGCAGTTTTTAACCGTGTTTCAAAAGCTGCTCTAATTTCTGATTCGATCATCGACCGGCCTTTTTCATTGCGCGTTGTATTTCTTTCTCGACAAAAAATTCACCCGCTTGTTCTGAATGTCCTTCGTTTAATGGAACGATATAAGGTAAATTGTTTGTGATAAAATAACTTTCACCCAATCTCGCTAATCCCACTTTTGGTTTTTTCATTTTTACCGATTTAGCCGCAGGTTCAACAGACGAATCTATCTCACCTTTTGTAATTCGCCAAGACGCCCTCGCTCTACCTGTATCGACGGGAGTCGCAGTGGTCAACCCGGTATAAATATCTATGACAAATTCCCGCTGCTCTTTTGCAACCATTGTTCTAAGTTGTGCAAATGCAACTGATATAGCACTCATGGCAAAGGTTCATACTCTTCAGGTGCGACATAATCAGGATTCATATTCGGTTCCCACCAATCAACCCCCATGATCGCATCTACCGCAGTTCTACATTCGGCTTCCGAATCAAAATTAGTAATATCATTACCCGAACCTGAGCTTTGCCCCACTTCAACAATGTTAACATTGATAAAAGCACCTGTTTTCTTATTTATAATTATTTGCCAAACTTTAGTTGGCGAGTCTTTTATCTCGTTAGGTATAATTATTTCTTCTATCATGCTGCGATTCCACCATCGGTTATTGTCCACAGGTCGTTAGTGACCATATTGGCGCGAGCCGTTGCCGCAACGCCCCCGCCAGTGTATTTAGAATTACCTGCATCAAATACGACATTAGGTTGTAAAATTTGTCCGTCCCAATCAATCAACACGGCGTCGTAGTTTGCAGTTGATAAAGTAACGCCGGCCATCATTGTTGACATAGTGGTTACGCTTGATACGTTCCAATCTGATATATCTTGATTGAATGCAGAGCAACCTTGTAACATTGCTGACATATTAGTTACGGAACCAGTCACCCAAGTATTTAATGGCTGATTAAACACTAAGCAATTTAAAAATAAACCCTTTAGTACAGTTGTAGAAGATGTATCCCACCCTGATAACGGACTATTAAACACCCAACAACTTTGAAACATTGATTCAAAACTAATAACATTTGAAACATTCCAATCTGAGATATTTGGAATAGTTGTTATAGAATTACAACTAACAAACATTGATGATAAATCAATTGATGAAATCACAGGAATATCAGTAGCTGTAATCGTTAAATTTGAACACCCCCAAAAGTTACGATTACTAACGACATCATACGGCCCCCATCTAGTTATAACATCAATCTCTGTATTGCTGGCAAAACGCATATTCAACGCACCCATCTTGCCTCGGATCACTATGTTAAAAGTGCCAGCAGTGACATAGAGATGGTTTAACGCTGCGTCGTTGTAGACTGTAATATCGTTATCGCTTCCATCGCCCCAATCGATATTAAAATCTACTGCGCTATTTGCAAAATTAAGTAAAACCGATTGGTTATCCGTGGTTGTTGTCCAAGTACTATCGAAGCTTGTTAGGCCGCCATCGGTTATTGTCCATCCATCCGCAGCGATCATATTCGCCCTGGCGTTTCCGGCTGCTATCGATGAGTATTTAGAATTGCCAAAATGGACAACAACGTTAGGTTGTAAAACTTGAGCATCCCAAGCCACTAACATATTGTCATAGTTCTGTATTGACAGTGTTCCGTATAAGAACATTGTCGAAGCGGCAGTTACTTGGGACATATCCCAAGCGCTTAAGTCTTGATCAAATAACAAGGCATTTCTAAACATTGACGTCATGTTGACATTAGTCAATGCATTAATTGCCCATCCACTTATATCTTGATTGAATACAGAAGCTTTCCGTAAAAACTCTGTGAAGTCAGTAACTTTACTTACATTCCACGTTGTTATATTTCCATCAAAAACTGAACAGCTTTCAAACATACTGTTCATGGTAGTAACGTTTGTTGTAATCCAGCTGTTTAAGTCTTGATTAAAAGATACGCATGACTGGAACATAGCAGAGAATGTTGTTGCCAACCCTACATTCCAACTATTCAATGGTTGATTGAAAGCAGAACAAAATGTAAACAGATTATGAAATACAGTAACTGAACTAACGTTCCAACTATTGAGCGGTTGGTCGAATACTGTACACCCACTGAACATAAAACCTATATCGGTTAAAGCAGTTGTAGTCCAAGTAAGAGGTTGATTATAAGCAGAACAATTCTGTAACATAGAATTCATCGTCGTAACAGCGCTAACAACCCAGCTACTGATATCTTGATTGAATACTAGGCAATCTCTGAACATACTAGACATGTTAGTCACGAGTCCAGTATTCCATAGGTTTAGGGGTTTGTTAAACGCAGTACATTGTTTGAATGTAGCTGCCATGTTGGTTACTAGGGAGGTATTGAAATTATTTACGTCTTGATTAAAGACAGTACAATTAAAAAACATATTATTAATGTCAGTAACCGATGTAGTAACCCAAGTATTCAAAGGTTGATTGAACGCTACACATCCGAAAAACATACTATTCATTAATGTTACAGCGCTGACATTCCACGAATTAATATCTTGATTGAAAACTTGACAGTTTTTAAAGGTGGTTGACATATCAATTACGGCGCTAACATCCCACAAATTCAAAGGTTGGTTGAAAGCTATACAATCATTGAACATCAAGGGTATGGCAGTTACCGAACTGACAACCCAACTATTTAGCGGTTGGTTGAAGACAGTACACCCGGTAAACATTCTGTTCATGGTAGTTACTGAACTAACATTCCACGAATTAATATCTTGATTAAACGCAAAACAATTAAAGAACACATATGACATGTTAGTTACAGAAATTGTATTCCATGAATTAAGAGATTGATTAAATACAAGGCAGCCATTAAATGCAGATTGTAAAGAAGTCACTAAAGAGATATCCCAAGTGTCTATATTGGGAACGTCTGTCAAAGCTGAACAAGAACTGAATATTGCAAAAAAGCTGGTAGTACCAATTGTAGGCGTATCAGTTGCGCTTATTATTAAAGCATTACATCCGTTAAACCAATTATCTGAAAGTAATTCTAACGAGCCCCATTTTCCTATATGAGAGAACTTAGTTTTATCTCCCGTATTACCGAAGACTATTCCTTTAAACACTCCATTGATCAGGATGACATGATCACCGGCAACTGCGTATATATGTGACAAGGCAGCATCGTTGTAGGTGGTAATTGGTGCGCTTACAGTTCCATCGCCCCAATCGATGGTGAAATTTAAACCGGTAGCTGAGCTATGCAGTGGGAACGTTACTGATTCAGATGCTGTGGTTGTTGTGAAGGTTGATATAAATAAATCATTGAGGTCTTCGCCCCCGTCCGTTATTGTCCAAGTGTCATTAGATATTAAACTAGCTCGAGCAATCACGGCAGCGCTGGCTGCATACTTAGAAAGACCGCCGTTAAAAACTAAACTAGGTTGTAAAGTTTGAGAATCTAACGATAGTAATAATGCATCGTAGTTTTGAATGGACAAAGTAACGTTCTTAAGGAAGTCGCCAATATTTGTTACAGAACTGAAATTCCAATTGCTCAAGTCTTGATTAAATAAAGTACAATCTCTAAATGCCGAACCTATAAGAGTAACGTTAGAAACATCCCAACTTCCGACTGGTTGATTAAATACAGAACATGAGATGAAAATACTATCAATATTTGTAATGGCAGAAGTAACATTCCAGACCCCGATTGGCTGATTAAACAGCGAACATGAATTAAACATCGAGTTCATAGCTGTAACTAACGAAACATTCCAGCCTGATATATCTTGGTTGAAAACTGAACATCCACTTAACATTGACTGTAGATCTGTCGCAGCAGTAGTAACCCAGCTAGTAATATTGCCATCGAAAGCGGCACAATTTTGGAACATTTGTTTGAATGAAATAACTAAACTAACATTCCAACTATTAAGACTCTGATTAAAAACAGTACACCCGCTGAACATCTCTTGCATATTGCTAGCTATCAAACTTACATTCCAGCCGTCAATATTCTGGTTGAATGCAGCACACCCTCTGAACATTCTTAATACTTCTGTTAGAGAAGTTGTCACCCAACTTGTAACGTCGCCATTGAATGCCGAACAACCATCAAACATGCTTGTCATATTGGTAACGGCACTGACATTCCAGAGATTTAGTGGTTGATTAAACGAATTGCTACCGGCGAACATACTTTGCATGGTAGTAACTAAAGTTACTATCCAACTATTCAACGGTTGGTTGAATAAAATACAACCATTGAACATAGAATTCATCGCATTTACAGCGCTAACATTCCAACTATTGAGCGGCTGGTTAAATTTGAAGCAATTACTAAAAAGATTGCTAAGCGTAGTAGCAGAACCTATATTCCAAGCATCAATATTGTGATTAAAATTTGAACAAGATGAAAAAGTAAAATGTAAGAGAGTTATATGTGCGACGTTCCACGTTTCCAGATTAGGGATAGTGTCTATTAAGGTACAATCTCTAAAAGCAGAGTACATAGTTGTCGTTAGACTAATATCAGGTATATCAGTAGCTGAAATCTTTAAATTTGAACAGCCATAGAACCAAGCATTGTTCAATAAAGCCAATTCTCCCCAACGACCTATATGAGAAAATTTTGTTTTATCACCAACGTTATTAAAACGTAGTCCTTTAATTGTTCCGTCGATCAAGATTACATGATCGCCCGCTACAGCGTATGTATGAGATAACGCTGCATCGTTATAGGTTGTTATAGGAGCTGATATGGTTCCGTCTCCCCAATCGATTGTGAAATTTAACCCGGTCGCTGAACTATCTAATGGAAAAGTTACAGACTCGCTTGCCGTCGTTGTTGTGAAGGTAGATATAAATAGATCGTTTGTGTCTTCCCCACCGTCCGTTATCGTCCAGCCATTAGTAATTAAAGCAGCTCTACCAATGACTGCTTTAGATTGGGCGTAAATAGAATTGCCACCACCAAATATAACGTTGGGTTGGGTTGCTTGTTTACTCCAACTATCTAACAAGGCGTCGTAGTTGGGGATTGACAATGCATTTTGATTGAACATAATTTGCATATCAACGACTGACGATATATCCCAGTCGCTAATATCTCGATCAAATATAGTTGCGCCATCAAACATAAATTGCATATTAGTGACAGAACTAGTGTTCAAAAGATTGAGCGGCTGATTGAACGCTACGGCATCCCTGAACATATACTGGATTTGTGTTAATGCAGTTGTAGTCCAGTTCCCTATTGGCTGATTAAATACAGTACAACCGTTGAACATAAAAGACATGTCAGTTACGGAACTAGTGATCCAGCTCGTGATATCACCATTGAAAACTAGTGCGCGGTTGAACATTGCTGACATGTTAGTCGCATTAACAGTGTTCCAACTGTTTAAATCTTGATTAAAAACAGCGCAAAGTTCAAATATATTATTCATCAATGAAACAGCGCCGACATTCCAGTTATCTAAAGATTGATCGAACGCCAGGCAATTGTTAAACATAAAAGCCATGTTAGTTACAAGAGCAGTGTTCCAAAGATTGAGTGGTTGATTGAACACTTGGCAATTGTTAAGCATGCCTTGCATATTTGTTACAGCATTTGTATTCCAACTATTCAGAGGTTGGTTGAAAACTAAACAACTTCTGAGCATGTTATCCATTCGAGTAACTGCACTGACAACCCAACTATCGAGCGGCTGGTTGAAAGTAGAGCAACCATCAAAAAGCTGGTTCATAACATTTACAGAACTGACATTCCAACTTCCGATCGCTTGGTTAAATACAGATGCTCCATTGAACATTAACGACATATCTGTGACACTAATCGTATTCCATGATGTAATATTGCCATCAAATAAAGGGCAACTTCTAAAAGTATTACTCATCGAAGTTACTAGCCCGGTATTCCACGAATTTAAATCTTGATTAAAAACTGCGCAGTTATAAAATGTTTCAAAAAGACTAGTTACAGCGCTTATATTCCAAGTATCCATATTTGGTATAGTGGTTACTGAATTACAATCTTTAAATGCGCTTTGCATATTTGTAACAGCAGTAATATCAGGAATATCCATTGCTGTAATTGTTAGATTGGTACAACCATAAAACCAGGAATCAGAAAGTAGCTTTAATGGCCCCCACGTTTTAATCACGTTAATTTTTGTTTTATCACCAACGTTGTTAAATCTGAAACCTTCGATAGTTCCTATAATATTAACATCGTAAACGCCCGCATTCGCATAAACATGGCTCGCGTTTGCATCGTCCCAGGCGTTGATCGCTTGTAATGCAGTGCCGTCTCCCCAATCAACAAACGCGCTATATACCCCCGTGCTCATTAACGGCAGGGTGATAGATTCGCTTGACGTCGTAGTAGTCCATGATGCCAAAAAATGCTCAATCGGCGTATACGAAGCGCTGACGATGGTTGAATAGTTAGGAATCTCATCAAAAGCAAAGATCGAATAAAAATATTCGACATCGTTTGTCAAACCTGCATCGATTACAGAAGTATCCGTACCTGTATAAACGAAATCGCCAGCCGTAGGTGTTGCCGGAGCGCTTACCGTGTCTCGACGAATTGTTACGCCTGCGAAATCTGAATCAGTAGGGTTGACCCACGAAAGCGAAAGTTCGTTAGAAAATTGAGAAACAATGGCGAAATTAGTGGGTGAACTAGGTGCCGTAACATCTGCCGGAATAGTCGAATCTTGCGCCGCTAATGAATAGTTAGGTACTGAATCATAAGCGAAAATCGAATAAAAATGCTCGATATCGTTGGTTAAATTGATATCTGTAAAAGCAGTTTCATCACCGCCGTTGTAAACCAGGGTGCCGTCATTTCTATCTATTGGAAATGATCCAATTTTGTGAAGGATGATCACACCTTCAAAATCTGAATCAGTGGGATTAACCCAGCTCATTAGTGCTTGTTCATCACCAGAAGCCGCGACAAAGCTGGTCACAACGCCAGGGGAAACGATATCAGGTGCTACTGGCGCTATTACGGAATCTTGAACCTCTTTGATCAGTAATTTAAACGTCGCCCCTACCGCGTCAGCAGAAGCCTTAGTGATCTCGTAAACAGTGCCACTTATATCAACGTAATATTTTAAACTATCCATTTCAAAACTAGGCGCCCCCAATTCTGAATCTAAAACTAATAATTCTTGAACTTTGTAATTGTAATTTATGGCATCCGCTTCATTGTCTTTTTCTTTGTCTGTTAGAACGCCTCGACAAGTACCTAAAGTTTGTACGACGCCACTAATGTTGGTTGTGAAATAATTTTTTGTGCCTTGAACCACACCAGAAGTATTTGCGTTATATCCTGCCGAATCATCGCGCGAATAAATTTTAAATGTAGAAATCGCGCCCACCAAGTCATCGTCAAATGCTTCCTGAATATCTTGGGTGATTTCTTGATATAACGTTAACGGCATTTTATTAAGCTCTTAAAACGTTAGAAGTTTTTGGGCTAGTGCTCGAGTTTAAAACGCAGTATGGAGAGAGCATCGAAGTCACGGCCGGATAAGGATCGATCACGGAAGTCACGTTATCCGCGCGTGCGAATTTGCGCCTTGTTGTGATACCTGCTTTTATTGTCTTCTCTAAAATATTTGTTTCGGGCTCATTAAAAAGCGAACCTTTCAAATGCTCAATAGCCAAAATACTATTCGCCATTTGAATCTCAGATGGTGCGTCGTCTTCGTCTACAGCAGAGAAAAAAGTATATTTCGAATCGATAAAAGAACGCGCATGACTTAACGCGTTCCCCTTAGTAGTATCATTTCCTGCGTCCCAAGTTGCGTCGCCTGTGTTTACAGTTTCGGCATTAGCTAACGTAACATAGGTAACAGGTAACTTAGGCAGGTTAGGCATTTAATCCTCGCGTACTCTTTTGGTAGTTTTCTTTGTTTGTTTTAATGTAGGGTCATCGAGTGTGAAGCCTGCTTTTTCCATCGCCTGTTTATCCTCTGGCGTGTCGTTACATTCGACAGGGTTTCCTGTTTTGTTGTAAAAAATTACGGTTGACATAAATCACCTATTTTTATTCGTCAGAAGTTACAACGCCCGAATCATTATTCGGATCGTCTTTTGCTGCTTTTTCCTCGGCAGCTAACCGATCAGATTCAGCTTGTTTTGCCAATTCAGCTTGGTGCGCTTCCGCAGCTTCACTGAAATTTTCAGGTTCAGTGCGCGACCATCCTGCATTTTCCATCGCTTTAAATTGCGAAGGATCTGCATTGATCACAACCCCTTCTTTATACATTTTTGCCATTTTGAAATTCTCACCTAGTTAAATTGTTACAAGTATGATGAAAAATCTAAGACGTTTTTAATGCCTTAGATTTTTCATCGGTTTTTATTAAACGTCGTCAGATAACAACGTAATTCTGCGGGGTTCATAACAAGCAGCCCCCACTAAAACATCCATTGACATGGTTGTCTTTTTATCGGTCATGTTATAACCGCGAACAACACGGATACTCACACCACCCGCCGAAAGTACAGAGGCGACTTGATCACCCGGTAAATCCAGAATCGGGAATGCTACCGCCAACGATTTATCATCGAAAATCGCACCACGTTTCACATAAGCTAAACCTGAACCAATCACACTAATGGCCGTCGCATCAGGGATTATTTCCGTGATGGGGTCAACTAAAGGAATAGAGGTTGCAAGGGCCGCTACATTGGACGCGACTACTATAGGGCGTTTGACGCCTGCTATTTTCAAATGATCGCCCGCCGTCAATCCGCCAACAACTGCGGTAGTGATTAGCGTCTTCTCGCCCACCAAATTACCTGCACCGTTGTTTGTAACGCCTGTACCAGAACTATAAGTACCCGAAGCGGCAGCATCAGTTGAAGGGAAATTGACAGAACTAAAAAAGTCCATTCCCATCACCGATCCCATTTGGCCAGTACGCAAAGTTGTTTCACCGTCAGCGCCGCGAGTTTGGCTTTGGTTAAACCAATCCTTACCCAATAGTTTGGCTTCCAAGGTATCGTCAACCAGGCAGAATCGATTGCCAGGGTTCAGTTGTTGGAGTAATGCGGCCTGTCTGGCCAGCGCAACATCGGCAGAAGTTTCAAGCAATACCGCAGAATGATACAAACCATGAGCATCTAGTATTTTTGATGCCGTGTAGATTTCCACTTTTTCAGCGAGACGAATGGCTGAAGGTGCGATTACTTCGTTGATAAAACCCTCAAAATCAAGGGCCATTTCTTTTGACGTCAATTCAACAGATATGTCAAAATGCTTCTCGATCTTCATATTTCGACTGGATGAACGCACGGATTGAATAGAAATGGAACCAGCGAATTCTTTCGCTTCGTAATCAGGGCCAGTTTTGATGCGGATGGTATCGCCTTTCGCATAACCGTCAGGTACAGTGTTCCAATCAGATGATTTATCCATTGAAACCAGGGGGGCGATAATGAGATTATCAGACATTACTGAAAGCGCTTCGGCAGCGATCCAATCTATTTCTTCGAAAGCATTTGGCATTTTTATCTTCTCCAGAATAATAATTAAGTATCCTGAGAAGATATTTCCAAGGACACATTTATAAAGTTGGAAAATTCCAACAATTTTATAAACGTATCCAAATTGAAACCGGTCAAATTAGATAGTGGGCGACCCGCCCCACATTCGACTATAGTTGATTACTCTATCGGGTACCTGACCCTCGTTAAAACCAGTCTAACGGAATATCCAGCGCCATAGCTCGCATACGATAAGCGAAAATACTAAATTAAAATGAGAAAAAAGTAAAGGGATATGTTATTTAAAACCATACCCCTTCTTTTTCAATTAAAAAACCATTTTTAAGCGTTTTTCTTTTTTTCCTTTCTCAATTTTGCATATAGGGTCATGTCTCCACTTTTAGCCGCAGCATTCATCCTGTTTTGTATTGTATCGCCAGTGCCGCCGCCATCACCAGTCGCACCGGTCGCACCAGAGCCTTGACCTTGAGGCCAATAATACGGATGAGTCGTTTTTAATTGCTCAATAAAAAGCTTAGGACTCAATAACACACCCGCTTCTGTTTTGACCAACTCGCCGTTAGCGTCCCTGGCTTCCAGATTCCCAGCAGTATCAATTTTAAAAGCATCGGCTCCCCGTCTAACTGCATCATCGATTGCTTTTGGTAAAACCCCCGCTTTTTCGGCTTCTGTTCTGAATTGAATATCAACCAACTTGTCCTCGTACATTGTTTTATAGTTATCTCTTTCTTTAACAACCGTTTCAAGTTCCAAAACCGAGGTTGCTTTTTCAGATTCATGATCCGCTTTTATTCGCTCGACTCTTTTATCGATAACCTCTTCGATTTTTCCGTCAGCAATTAATTTTGCCTCTTCGTCGTTTTCATAAACAGAAAGCATTTTTTTAACTTGTTCGATATCCATACCGTCAAATTGCTTTGCGGCTTCTTTTGCTGCTTTTGTTTCAGCTAACAGTGTTTTCCTTTTTTCATCAAAATCAGAGGTTAATTTTGAAGTGTTTTCTGAAACAGCATCGGAAATAGCTTTTAACATTTCATCCTTTGTTATTGGCTTAGGTTCATCACCATCACCGGTACCACCACCCCCGCCATCGCCATCACCTTCAAAATTAATGCCCACAGGACTAACGATATCTAATCCGTAACCTAACGCACCAAACGCACCAAACGGAATTTGATTGTTTCGAAAATTACTACCAAATTTAGATCTTTTAAATTTACGCATTGCTTTGTTCCCTTGTGTAATTAACTAAAAGCTTGTTCCCATTGTCGGGGATAAAGTTTCTCTAACTCTTTTAATGTTAACGATCTACTGGCTTTTTCTGAAAACTTTTCCAGAGTCAACCCACCACGACGATAGAGTCGCGCTTTTTTCTTACCTAAGTACTCATCCTGAAACCAAGCGGGCTGAGTTTTAAACCAGTCTTTGAATTCCAGGTTAGCAGAATATTGTCTACCTTTCCCCATGTTTTTAGACTTGTTTTTAGCATGTTCCCCCTTCGACAGCACAGACTTAAATTTATTGTTTGCATCAGTATCAACGCGAATAGACGACCTTGGTTTGCCGCGTGATTCTTTATTAAAATCAAACCCGGCACGACTGCCTTCAATGTTTGCAGTTATCGGCACGGCGACACTACGACAATTAAAATGCGCAGGCGGGCCACCTATCCATGCCACCCCATGGTCAATCGGTTGTTTAGTATCAGCAGTATATTTCAAACCATCGCGCGTTCTACAGATAACTGTTACTCTTCCGTCCAAAGTTGCCATCCAGTAAACAGCAGCAATAACATCACTATATTGATCAAGATAAGCATCTTTAATAGCTGCCGCATTGCTTTGGATTCCCGTTCTGATAAGAGTTTGTAAGTCTCTTTTACCCATCTTAAGAGACCCGGCAATTTCGTCAGCAATGACAGCGTTAGAACGACCCAATGAAACACCATCAACAATAGCTCGACGCAGCAAGCGAGAGTCACGACGGGCCAAATGAGAAAGATGCTCACGGAAAGTCTTTCCCTCGAATCTGTCCAGTGTTTTAAATCCTGCGATTTCTGGAATAGAAATGATAGCAACTTCACTTTCAGCGAGACCAGACAAAGCTTGACTTTGCCAGCCGCTTTCTGAAAGTAAAAATTTAGAGGTTGATTTAGCATAATCTCTACCTATTTCTTTGTAACCGTCTTTTAAAAGGCCAACAATTCCGCTAAGTTCATGTAATAATCTTTTTTTAGTCGCGCCAGATAGCAATGATAAATTATTCAATCGTTCAATTATTTTATTTTGTATCCTTTCCAACTGTCTAAGCGATGTCACTATTTCAGTACTAGTGTATTGTGAAATATGCACTTGATGCTGTAAATATAGATCAATCGCGTTAGAGTGTTTCATTAAAATCTCTTATTATTTTATTACACTTATATATGTTCTCGTTAACCGCATCGACATCCCAATGATACGCATAAACTTTCAACTGGGGTGATGGACTTTTAATCGGGAATTGAGTAAGTTGCAATCCTACTTTCATCCATTGTTGAAAAGCCAGAGTATGTCCAGGCGGATGTAAATACCTTTTGTACGGCTTCCTCGTATCTTCGATTTCCCATCCAAGGTCTAACAACGTGACTAGATCTTCAGGATTAATGCCACCACAATAGGAACATGTACGAGGTTTGAAAAATTGTTCCGGCCAAAAGGATTCTTCTCTATCCCATCTATCCGTCATCCAATGATCCGGCCCGCTAGGAACAGCGACAGGATGTATTTGTTTGCGCGCATCGCAAAAATGTTCGCTCATATTCTACTCACCTTTGATTCTGTTAATAAATTCCACCATTTCACGCATGTATCACAATAACAAAGATCGTTAGTCTTCCTTTTAGCATTTTGAAAAGCATCATACCCACAAGGATTGTTAGTTGTTTCGCAACGCAGTACATTTTTCACTGTTTCTAATTCTGACATTTTTTCAATCCCTCAATTCTAACGAATTAAACCAATCTTCAAGTACAGCTCTTATTATTATTTTCCATTCTTCTAATTCTTCAATTTCCATTGATCCGCTGATTATTCTTTCTATCACGCATGAAGGTATGACATGCTGATCCCCTTCAATATCTTCAATTACGACATGTTGCATATGATCTAAAATATCTACTATTTCAGTCATGATATTATTCCGCCGTTGATAAATCTTCGTCTTCAATATTTACCATCTGTTTTTCTAACCTTTCCATTTCGTCATCAACTGTATCACCATCAGGTAAAATACCCGCTTTCCTATGCTGTTCAACAAGTGCCTCTAACGATAAAGCACCACTTAAATATGAACTTAACAGAGCTGCGATATCCGTGTGACTTAAACTAGAATTTGCGAATTCAGTTGAGGCAACGAAAGAAACCTCAGAATCATTTTTACCAGACCATCGCGCCGCCATTTTTAAAATTTTCTCAATCGCATTCGATGCACTAACGACAGCAGATTGTAACGTGGCGCCGCCAACAGAGCGATGGATTTTTACGGCTTCGGCGGACTCTGCGCCTTTTTTCCTGGCACCTAACAAGGTCGCACCAAACGCGGCGGCTTCTTCTTGTAAACTAATGATATGTTCAAGAACATGAGACAATCCAGACGTATCAGTTTCTGTATAAGCCATTGTTGCCTCGGGATTAGGCAACGCGATAACAATATTAGATCCTGTAGCTGACGGGGGTTTGTCTACACCCGTGACGTATAATGTCGGGTTACAAGTCATGAATTCAGCATTGTTTAAATCAGCAGTTTTCATATAAATCTGTAAAGCGATATCCGCCACACCTTGCAACGGCGACTCATCACAATCAGCAGTATTGTCAATGCTACCGGCAAAAATAAATGGAATTTCATCTATCACTTGATTAAAAATAATGGGTTGGTTAATCTCAAGTGGATAATCTTCTTTTTGATCTTCTCGATAAACATCAACTATAAAACCAGGTACTAAAGGATTATTTTCCGTATCATCTTCTGGATCTGGATTATACATTCGTAAAACTAAATATTTACTTTTCACTTCATGTGCGTAAATGTTGTCAGATTCTAAATCTAATTCGTCTTCTAACAAGACAACATACTTGAGGGTGTTTTCGCCGTTTTCGCTTTCAGTATTCCAATTAATCGCAGCTTCAGCGCTATACAACATAATCTTGAATTTGTTATCTATCGTTGTATCTAACATCACACCAATTCTGCCGGATTGCATGATTTCGCCTACCATAAAGGCGAATAATTCATAGATGCTAAAACCGTCATTGGTAGAATCATCAATCAAGTATTTTAATTCAGAAGGTAGATCAATCGAAGGCGGTTTACTCGTAGCAATACCTAACAACCCGCGCAAAGCAAATGCTGTTATATCGGGTACCCTGGCACGACGTAAATATGATTCATAATTTCTGTTAGTAGGATAATACCACGGCACGGAATCGTTGATTATACTAATACCTTCGTTCCGTGACGAAGGTTCAAAGCCACCAATTTCTTTAGGTGGTCTTGTCTCGTTTACGACGGCATCACCGGGTTCTGATTTAGAATCGACCATTGCACCAGGCATAGGCAAATACAAAACGTTATTTCTCTTTACAGATGCAGACCCGCCAACAAAATCTCGCACCAATCGCCACACATAAATAAACGCTTTATACTGCGGGTGTCTAACCGATACTTTTTCGATAATAGTTGTCATAACATTTTTACTCCGGCTGTTTTTATCTGCATTCGTTTTACTGGGAACAATTTATTGATTAAATATCCCAACGCATCATTTGAGTGATCTGCACCAGATTTTTTATCTGGCTTACCATGCACATCATATGTTTGTTGTTCTAAATTTTCAGTCACTTGTTTTGCGACATTGATATTAACTTTAACTTTATTGTTACTGAATACAGAGTTAACCGATATAACTCTATCTTTTACAAAAGGGTTAGCAGGATTAACAATTATTCTAAAACCAGCATCTCGTAATAACTTATGATCTGACCCGTTAGCATCCTTTGAGCTTGCACTACTGCCCGACGCATCTGGATATATCTTGATATTATTTTTAGGATAACGTTTTCGAATTTCGCGAATCATGTCGGGCGTATCGCGTAAATCAATAAATTCGTCTACTATATATAGCTTGCCTCGGCGTAAAACTCCAACGACGGCGGCCATGTGGTAAACGTTAAAATCCATTCCTATGTGAAGTTGTTCCCTTTCAGCGACGGTATAATCAGTTTTATTTGTGTCACGGTCGAAAGAATAATAGACCGTGCCAGTTGTGAAATTTGTCCAGAATCCTTCGATGAATGCATCAACCAGGCCGGCCGGATAGATCCGGCGCAATTGATCGACGTAACCTTCTGGTAGGCCATCTATATTCGTATAGGTTGGAGCCCTGACGTATTCGTAACCGGGGGCCGGGTCTTTACCCCACATGTTGTAAGTAAACCCATAGCCATCGTCAGGCGTTCCATATGCGCAGATTCTATTCATTTCAAGCAAAGGTTTGCCGGTTTTTATATCGATGACTTTTTGATTATTATCCCCAAATACAGGCACTTTTTGGCGATTTCTGGCGACGATTTTATTCCACACATCCTGTACATGGTTTTTATGTACGACACCCATTTCATCAGCGTGTGATCTAAAAACTTCATAACCAACAATACTTTCGGGGTTATTCATCGATCGAAAAATAATATCACCGTGGTCTTCAGTGCGTATTATTTTATCGTTCTTATTATATTTGTAAGGGAGATTTAAATTGGTCAATTCTTCTTCCATTCGGGGCGCCGTGTTTAAGGCGATCTGATCATAGGTCGGATCGTATAGCGCTACATTTCCCGATGAAAATTGCGTCAAGTCTCGAATGGCGCATTGAATTTTAATGTATGTTTTACCGCTACCATAACCACCAATAAATAATGGGTTGGCGCAAGTAAGTTGATAAAAAATACTTTGTGGAATTGTTAATTTATGTTTTACAAAACCTATCTGCTGATTATCTTCGGCCCACTCTTCGTCATCCAACGCACCAACGTCAGGTTGTTTCCCGTATGAAGACCTAAGATATTCGTGGTCTATAGTTTCTGTCATATTTTTCCCAACGACAAAAACCCCGAATGGGGTTAAATCCATTGGGGGTTTTTTCCTGGCTGGATTCCAGGCTTAAATAATAAGATTTAGCCTAGAAGTGGCACCATAGTCAGAATGTTGGTAAACCGGCGAATTAAAGAAATAATCTTCAGATCGCCAAGTTTTCGCACCATAGTCAGGATGTTTGCATGATATTCGATTATCCATGACTTCGGGCGAAACGTTTCGATTCGCTCCATAATCAACATGTTTGTAAACAATAATATTATCTATGTAATCAAAACTGTCTGAGTTTTGCGCGCCATAATCAGGATGACCGATATGGGCAACGCCATCATCAAACACGACCACAATTGTGATGTCTTCAGTATCAACCACGTCGCTCGTTAGATAGACGCAATCTGAACCCCACAAAGTACACGCACTGACCAGTGGTGCCGTGAACGTGAGAATGATGATTAAAAGAACTCTCATCATTATTTCATTCTCCCATAAGTTAAAATTAATTCCCTGGTTTAAAAAAGCGAATCATCCTTTATTCACCAATTCTTAATTAGTTTGGCATTTTCATCCATCAATTTTTGTAGAAGCTTCATTTCGTTTGTATAATACCTTTTCTGCTTTTCTACCTAACGCATCTAACGCATCATCCTTTATTGCTGGACAATTCTGAAACACATCAGGTATGGTCATAACATGATCGAACATCCCTTTTGTATCTCTAACCCCGCCATCGCCAATCGTCCAACCATTCTCGAGTTCAATCTCGGCAACAACGGGCGCGGCAGATTTAAACTGTCTAGCGGAACCAAAAAGAAACTGTAAAAAATATTGCCACAAATTCATAGCGTAGACTCGTAATTACACTTACGACATCGAACCTTCATTCGCCGACGACCTAAATCATCCCCCAACATATAGGGATTAATACATTTATATGTATGTAAACAAAAAAGCTGCTTGACGCTTGACCCATAAACGAATTTTCTCTTTCATTTTGGTAACTCTATTTTGGTAATGAATTCTGTTATGATTGGGGTGATTACCTCACCTTTGATAATTAAAAAACTATCACCCCAGTAGCTAGGATCATTATTATCTGGAATACTTGATAATGCATTCCCGAAACAGTGTTCTTCTAAGAGACGTTCTTCTAATTCTTCTTTCGAAAAAGATTTGACTATTGTATCACCATCCGAATTATGAATTACAATATATTCATTCATATTTAAATTACCTAAATTACGTTCATCACTGCCATAATAGTAACCGCGCAAATAATCATAAAGATAATCACTTTTTCAAAATCATCTGCGTCTTTCATAAACCGCTACCTTTTTAAAAGTGTGAGGGAGTAATTCAAGCAGGCCATACTTACCTCCCTCTCACCTATTTGATGCGTGACCATGACCACACCACGGCCGCATCAAATTCCCTTAACTATCATTCGTCGATAAACTTCTATATTCTGAGCAGTTATACAATGTTTATCGTAAAGATCGATTTGTTTTAACGCCCATATTTTAAACGTGTTTTCACTCAATCTCAAAAAACCCAGATCTAAATCAATAAGACTAGCACTGATTAAAAATTCCCAAGGCAGATGATTAAATCTAAATGCAACCACAGGAATTAAATTAAAATCGGGCTCATCATCACGATTAAACGCAATATATTGACAGTCATTTTTAACCTGAATCCAGGCAGAATGCAAATCTAACTTTTGTTTGCGTTTAACTTCAAAAATGAAAGGATAGCAATTTGTGATATCAGCACCCCCAGATCTCACTTGTTCGAGATTGCGTTTGCCGCCTTCCAAATTTAGATTGTCACTAAGCCAGCGACAGAATTCGCGTTCGCCGTTGGCGCCTTTATTCCTAGAATTAACCATATGGATTGACCAGAAAAGCTATAACGAGAGTAAAAATAAACAATGCCATTTTAATTCTACCCTTTTGAATATAAGACATGATAGCTATCACTATAGAAACGGCAAGAGCTACCCATAACAATTGTTGTATGCTCATTTATGATAAACCTTGAGGACTTCGTTTATAGCATTATAAATAATCAAACGAGCTTCAGATGATTCTGATTTTTTTTTATTAACTATTTTCTGAATTTTTTCGTCTCTTGTTTCCCGACAAGCTTTCAATATTAATAGGGCGTCTTTTTCAGAAAGATCCAATACCGATTGTGGCCAGCCAGAATTTAAAAGCAATCGAATACTAGCTTGAAGCGCTGTATCGAAAGGTTTTTTAGAATATTCAGAAAGCGCTTTTAATATTTCTTTGCCTGTTTCCATATCAAAAGATACTCTAACTTGCACGATTCTATTAGCTTCGAAAAAACTCATTTTATATCCTTTCTCGATATCAGAGATTATACCACTCTGATTTTTACCATCAACTTTCAATAAATTTTTCAGAGAAACGTATATATCAGTGCGCAAAGCGAATCCGGCGCTAGTTTCCGTGTATTTAGATGGACTTTGCAAAAGGTTGCGAATCAACGCGGCTTCGTCAACGCTAAGATCCAAATAAACTAACGCATCACGTTTTATACAATCGGCCATTCTTATTCCCATTCTGCTATCAGGTTGGCGCAAGTTTCAGCGACAGTGAGCCATTTTTTCTCTTTCGCTCTATCCCCTTCGTTGTGTGCTTCATTTGCACGCATGAAAGATTTATCTATCGTTAGCATGAGCTGTTTAATCGACATATCTTTAAGCTTCATTTAAAATCACCAGTTAAAAATAGAGACATTCTTCTCTACCACAGTGGTTGCATTTGACCACAAAGGGAACGCCGGTTGGCGTGAAATCAGGACAATATCTCATCCAACACATAAACCTGCGTATCATGATTTGCGAAACGCTTTTCTTAAAACATCAAGTTCATCTAACGCTTTGTCACGCTGTTTGAGCATATCGACAAAATTCGATTCTGCTATTTCGAGGCGTTCAAGCGCGACAGTTAAAAACTGACCATTATCAAAAGCTTCCTTAGCCCAAACCAAATCAGGATCACTGAACATATCATCCGGCACAATCTCTAACCCTTCATAATTAACTAAGTCGTTTAAAGCTTTGTCACGCTGCTTGAGCATGTTAGCAAAATTTAATTCCACTTGTTTAATACGTTCAAGCACTACATTAAAAAACTGACCATTATCAAAAGCTTCTTTAACCCATGCTAAATCAGGATCATCAAATATATTTTGTGGAATAATTTCTGTTATGTAAGTCA